>CALYVJ010000018.1 GCA_945494195.1 uncultured Selenomonas sp.
CTGCGCGGCAAAAAGCGGCTGGCAGCGGCACTGACTACGACACCGCCCAGCCGTACAAAAATCCTTGCCCGTCAGGAATCCGTTGCTGAACTCATCCAGCGAAAGGAATTCGCCCTCCAGCTGCTCGCCCAGGCGGCTCAGCTTCCTGACCGGCACGATACCACGGAACTGCTGGCAGAAATCGAAGCCCCGCTTGCCCAGGGCAGTCACGCCATTGTCCGTTACCGGACGGCTTGGATGCTGCCCGTCATCACCATTTTAAGCCTCGTTTTAGCAGCCTTTGACATGTTGGCCTGGACCATTCCCGGTTTTCTGCTGATCCTGCAATTCTTGCTGGCCATAGTCTTTCATCCCTACAACCAACAAGTGCTTGCACCTTTGCATCATCTCACCCATGAACTTCATTTCTATGAAGCACTCTTCCAGGACATTGAACAGACTAAATTCCAAAGCACTACGCTTAACGGTCTGCAACAGCGGCTGCAAGCCGGCCAAGCCAGCCAAAGCCTGCACCAGCTGGCGGCCCTGGCAGATTACAACGCCCTCACCCGCAACTTCTTTTTCGCCCTGCTGGGGGGCACGCTGCTTCTCTGGGACTGCCATATGGCCGCCCGCTTTGCCCATTGGCATGACACCGCAGCAGAAAACCTTCGCGAATGGATTGACATCTGGTCCGAATTCGAAGTCCTGCTTTCCCTGGCCACCATCGGGCAAACCAGAAGCCAATGGACATTCCCGGAACTAAAGGACGGCCAGCCAGCCCTTGAAGCCCAGGAACTTACCTCCCTGCTCCTGGCTGAAGACAAGGCCGTTCCCAACGATGCTCACTTCAGGGCCGGCACCTGTATCCTCACCGGCTCCAACATGAGCGGCAAAACCACCTATATGCGGACACTGGCCGGCGCCGTTGTCCTCGCCTATGCCGGTGCTCCCGTCTGCGCCCGTTTCTTTTCCCTGACGCCGCTTCACATCTTCACTTCCATTCAAGTGAACGATGATATGTCCCAGGGGATCTCTACCTTTTATGCGGAACTATTGCGCATCAAGCAAATGGTGACCTTCAGCCACCGGGAACTTCCCATGCTCATCTGCATCGATGAGATATTCAAAGGCACCAATTCCGCCGACCGCATCATCGGCGCCCGGGAAGCTATCAAGCAGCTGACCCGGTTCTATTGCATCACCCTGGTCACCACCCACGATTTCGAACTCTGTGATTTGAAATCCCCTAATGCGATTCCTGTAACAAATTGTCATTTCGAGGAATACTACGAAGAGAACAAAATCAAGTTCGATTATAAGCTGAAACCAGGCCGCTACCAGACCACCAACGCCCAATATCTGCTGCGCATGGCCGGTATTTTGGCCGACAAATAGATTCCCCCAGGGATTCGCCTAAAGCACGAAAAAACACGAACTTTCCGCATAAAATCGGTCGGTTCGTATTTTTTTATAAAAAAACCGAGACAAATGTCCACAGATGTGCTAATATAGTTATTGTCTTAATTTCGTATATCATTGTATACTCTCAAGAGACATCTTCTGTTATTTTATTCCCTTAAGGAGGACATTCTCATGGAATCATTCATCCCTGCACTCAATGCCATCGACTCCTTCATGTGGGGTCCCCCACTCATCACACTGTTGGTGGGCACTGGCATTTATCTAACCTGCCGCCTGCACCTGCTGCAGGTCTTCCGCCTGCCCAAGGCACTGGGCCTCATCTTCAAAGCCAAGAACCACGGCGAAGGTGATGTCTCGAGCTTCAAGGCACTCTGCGTTGCCCTGGCAGCTACGGTGGGTACCGGCAACATCGTCGGTGTCGCCACGGCCGTAAAAGTCGGCGGCCCGGGGGCAATCTTCTGGATGTGGATAGCAGCTTTCTTCGGCATGGCAACCAAATACGCCGAAGGCCTGCTGGCCGTCAAATACCGCTCTGTTGATGAAAAAGGCGAAATTGCCGGCGGTCCGATGTTCTACATCCGCAACGGCATGGGCGAAAAATACAAGCCACTGGCTGCCTTCTTCGCTGTGGCTACGATCCTCGTAGCCTATCTCGGTATCGGTACCTTCCCGCAGGTCAATGCCATCGTCGACAGTTTCGAGATTTCCTTTGGCGTTCCGAAACTCGCTACGGATGTCCTGCTGACGGTTCTCATCGCCGCTATCACCATCGGCGGCCTGCAGAGCATCGCCAAAGTCGCTTCCCGGGTCATCCCGTTCATGGCGGTCATGTATATTCTCATCAGCATCGGCCTCATCATCATGCATCTCGATGCCGTTCCCGCAGCAGTCTCGCTGATTCTTGAGAGCGCCTTCACTGGCACGGCTGCAGCTGGCGGTTTTGCCGGCTCCACGATTATGATGGCCATGCAGAATGGTATTGCCCGCGGCGTATTCTCCAATGAGTCCGGTCTCGGCTCCGCTCCGATTGCCGCGGCTGCCGCCAAGACCAAGCACCCGGCCGAGCAGGGGCTCATCTCCATGACGGGTACGTTCATCGATACCATCATCATCTGCACCATGACAGGCCTTGCTCTCGTCCTCACAGGCGTATGGCAGGGAGATGCCGCTGGTGCCGCTATGACCAGCGCGGCTTTTGCCAGCGCTTATGGCTTCATTGGCAGCCAGTTGCTGACGATTGCCCTCGCCCTCTTCGCCTTCACCACGATCCTGGGTTGGAACTATTATGGCGAACGCGCCTGCATCTACCTCATGGGCACGAAGGGCGTTATGCCTTACCGTCTGATTTTCATCGCGCTGATTGCTTCCGGGGCCTTCCTTAAACTCGAAGCCATCTGGATTCTCGCCGATATCGTCAACGGCCTCATGGCCATCCCGAACCTCATTGCCCTCATTGCCCTCTCCGGTGTAGTCGTCGCTGAGACGAAGAGCTACCTCGCTGAAGAAGACGCAAAAAAAAATGCTAAAGAGGCCCTGAATTAAATTTCCCTTCCCATGATATAGAAGCCCGATGACAAATAACAGCGTCATCGGGCTTTTGGGGCTATATCCTCTTTACATCTTTACAAACTCGGTACTTCGCCATACAATAGTAGGCATACACTTATGCTTAGAAAGAGGGCTTTACATGTCTGTCACATCATTACCGCTTGCCAAAAGCCGCCGGGATGTTTTCTTTGAAGGCCTCCACGATGGTATCCCTATTGCCTTGGGCTACTTCGTCGTTTCCTTCACCCTTGGCATCGCCGCAAAAAATGCTGGCCTCGACCCATTTCAGGGTTTTCTGGCCAGCTTCTTCAACAACGCCTCTGCCGGAGAATATGCGGCCTTTACCGTCATCGCCAGCGATGCCCCCTATCTCGAGATGGCCCTTATCACTCTGGTGGCCAATGCCCGCTACATGCTTATGAGCTGCGTGGTCAGCCAGAAATTTGACCCGGATACGCCACTGCTTCACCGCATCCTAGTCGGCTTCGACATAACCGACGAGATTTTTGGCATCACCATCGTCCGCAAGGGCCCGCTGAATCCATACTACAACTATGGTGCCATGTCCGTGGCCCTGCCGGGCTGGTCTGTGGGCACCGCCCTAGGGGTCGTTGCCGGCAACTTGCTCCCGCCATCGGTGGTCAGCGCCCTATCCGTGGCCCTCTTTGGCATGTTTCTCTGGGTCATCATCCCCACCGCCCGGGACAACCGCGTTGTGGGCCTGCTGGTCCTGGCCAGCTTCCTCATGAGTTTTGCCTGCGCCCATCTGCCAGGATTAAAAGACCTCACGGCGGGTACCCGTACAATCCTGCTGACCTTGCTGTTGGCAGGAATCGGCGCCGCCTTCTTTCCCATCAAGGATCTGAACGACGAAACTGAGGAGGGCGGGAACCATGCAGCATGACATCTACCTTTATCTGTTCGTAATGAGCGCAGTCACCCTGGCCATTCGCCTTGTGCCACTGACCCTTATCCGCCGGCAAATAAAAAACCGTTTTGTGCGCTCTTTTCTCTATTATGTACCCTATGTAACCCTGGCAGTCATGACCTTCCCGGCCATCATGGAAGCCACCCAGGCCCCCATCGCCGGGCTGCTGGCCCTGATTACGGGCATCGCCCTTTCCTGGTACGGAGCCAGCCTGTTCAAGGTATCAGCCGCCTGCTGCCTGATGGTCTTCCTGACCGAACTCATTTGCTGAATGACAGCTTATACCAAAAAGAGCCTTCCTTTCCACAGGGAAGGCTCTTTTTCTTGCCAGTTCTTATCCTCAAATTCAGACAAATTCATGCGATCTGATAAACCCGGGCATCACAATAATTTTTCCAATAACGGACAGCATCGTCATACGACAGGACATAACGATCCTCCATCTCACTGCGTTTCAGATTGATATCGTAGTAACTTTTTGCATATACCGCCGCCTCAAGGTGGGCTGACTCACTGACAATTACGCCTAATGTATCTTCGATAAAAGCTGTCTTGGATTTCCCAACAGCCTTTTCCTTGAGATTGTATTTCCCTTTTTTGAATTTAAATACCTTATCTGTTGTGTTGTTAACTGCCACAACCATCTTGCTACTCCCTCCACGTAACAACTGTTAGCAATAAATATAATCTATTAGTCTGCCCCCATTACATAATAGATTTAGGTATCATTCTACCCCATAAGTCCTAAATGCAAAGTGTATTATAACACAGTCTTTTTCAAAAAAAATAGTGGAAAAATACAAGATTAAGCAGTGAATCAACATTTATTTCATTTTGAAACAGTCGCGTCCTGCTGTTCCTGCTCCTCGGGGAAAAACTTCGCCAGGACTTTCCGTTCCTGGGGTTTTCCCCAATAGGACCCCAGCAGGAAGAACAGCAGGGAAACGGTGATGCCGATAGTAATCTGGTGAAGTCCCATGACCTTCAGTCCCATTCCCTGGGTCAGGCAATAGGCCAGCGTGCCGCCGCCCATGGAAAGGATAGCCCCCAGCTTATTGGCCCGCCGCCAGAATAATCCCAGCAACAGTGTCCAGAAGAAAGCCGTCTCCAAGCCGCCAAAAGCAAACATATTGATGATCCAGATAAGGCTTGGCGGGGTAAGGGCAATGCAAAAAACCACGATGCCAATGACCGCCGTCACCGACATGGACAACCAGCGCAGCCTGCCTGCAGTCGGGACCAGGCCCTTTTTCTGCTGGTAATGCAGATAAACGTCCTTGATAATGGCAGATGCCGCCACAATCAATAGGCCGGAAATCGTTGATATCGATGCCGCCAGCGGGCCGATGATGGCAAAGCCCACCAAAGCCTGCGGCATAGCCGTGACAATGGTCTTCGGGATGATGTTGTCCACACCACCGTAGCTTTGCAGGCTGTCCGTCAACACGCCATGGGCGAGGATACCTGTAAAATTAATGCCGATGTTCATAAAGCCCACCACAATCGTGCCGATCAGCATCGCATGGTGGAGACTCTTGGTATCCTTGTAGCTGATGCCGCGAACCACCGACTGGGGCAGGGCAATGGTACAGATACCTACGAGAATCCACTGAGTAAGATAAAGCCCTGCCGGCATATGACCTGCCGACAACGGCTCCAGCATTTCCGGATGATTGGCGTGAATCGAGGCCATGATATTACTATAGCCGCCGCCAGCCTGCAGCACGTAGTAAAGCAGCAGCACGATCCCCACCATCATCATGATGGCACAGCAGGTATCCGTAAGGGCCACGGCCCGGAACCCGCCAATACTCGTATAGGCTACCACCACCAGACCGAAGAGCAGCAGCCCCATCTCATAGCTGTAGCCCGTTACCGCGGCGAACAGCTTGGCACCACCCACAAATTGCGCCGTCATCGTCGCGCAAAAAAACAACACGATAATGAAGGCCGCCATGCTGGCCAAAGCATCCGATTGAAACCGCTCGCGGATGATGTCCACGACGGTAACCGCATCAAATTTACGGGACAACATGGCCACGCGCTTGCCGAATATTCCCAGGACGAGAAAAATAGCCGTTACCTGTACCACGGCCATGTATATCCAGCCAAAGCCAATCTGCCAGGCCATACCGGGGCCGCCCACAAAAGAACTGACAGAGCTGTAGGTCGCCACCGTTGTCATGGCCAACACGAAACCGCTGAGGTCATGATTGCCGATAAAATACTGCTGCACAAAGTTATTGGCAAACCCCCGGGCCTGCACCCGCCGCACGTATAGGCCAATGCCCACCATAACGACCATGAAAGCCAGCAAGGGCAGCAAAGCTGCCGGATTCCCGTTATTCATGCTGCTCTGCCTCCTTTCCCTCATCCAGGTCCATATCCCGGAACACCCACGAAGTCAGAAACTTCACCAGCAAAATAGCAAAGAACCAGACGCCAACGCTGGAAGTCACTGCCCAAACCGGCATTCCCAGCACTTCGCCAGGAAGGTCCGCAAGGCCAAAGCCCGCAAAAATCCAAAACCCAATCAGCACAAAAAGCGCGAGGCCGGTCCACCGTGCCTCACGCTTTATCTGCTGATATTTCTCATACTCTGACATAAGAATCCTCCTTCTGTACAGTCGCATCTTCCCATGCGTACCGTCAAACACTTACAAGTGTACCTCAGAAGAGGCTTCTTATGCAAGATTTCCTTTTACTTTATGGAATTCAAACGATCTGCCAACGTCTGTGCCGATTCGTCCTCCGCATTTGTCGTCAGGATTGCCTGGCTGCCCATCATAACGGTATTCCCCTTCACCGTTACGGCATTCTTGTTCTGGCCGTCATGATAAGCCCGGGCCAGGTTGCCCATGACCAAATAGGAACGCTCTTCCGAGCTGATATTCTCCTGGGCTGCCGGCATTACAAATTTCTTGCCGTTTACGAAGACATCGCCATTCTTGGCCGTGACATGTTTGCCGCTGTATGCTTCCAGTTTCTTGACGTAGTTGTCGCGGCGAGCAACATGATTCGGATGGTCTGACGGATTAAACCACAGGTTTATCCCCTTCTGTACCTGATCACCGCTTTCCTCAATCATACGCTGCCAAACAGCAGCACCAGCACCGAGGTTGTAGTTGGTATGGGTCATGTATTCCCAGGAAAGATTGTCCGCTTCCCACTCACGGCCCTTATCCGAATGAGCTTTGCTGATATTCATGCCCATTTGGCAAATGGTATCGGTGAGCTGATTGCCGCCCAGGGACTGGGAGGAAATCTGAGCCAGCAGCTTTTTATCGGCACTCTTCAAGATGCTCTTCGCCGTATGGTCTTTCTGTCCATGGCCCATCTCATGGCCCACCACGAAGGCCAGCTCATCGTCACAGGAAACCGTCTCAAACGCCCCGCGGTTAACGGACATCACATGGCCCATACCGCAGAAGGCATTGAAGCTCTTATCCGGATTCAGGAAATAGCGGTACGGCTTGTCATCGATGGAGGAATCCACCTGGCGGATGGCCGCAGTCATTATCTGCATCATATTCGTCAGCCGCTGATTCATAACTGGGTCATTGTCGACGCCATACTGCTGCTGAAAATAGTTCATCCAATAGGTACTACCTTCTTCTGTTTTATTCAGCATATCAACCTCTGAGCTGAGTTTCGCCTTGGCCTCAGCAAACTGCTGGCCCATTTTGGCGATTCCTTCCAGACCACCCAAGTTGCCAAGCGAAAAAGCCTCGGCCGTAGCCGGCTGCTGGGCAATCATGCTGAACCCCGTAAAGGACGTTGCCAGTACCACTGCCATCATGGTTTTTTTCGATGCTTTTTTCCAGTCCATTAGATTTCCTCCATTTTAATCCCTTTATAATAATCCTAAGCCAATTATAGCGTACTTCCTCCATAGGTCAACCAAAAAATATCAATTTCGACAAAAAAGTCCCAGCCGCTGGCATACGGCTGGGACTTTTGGGGGTATGAATCTAATTTAATCGATAGCTTTAAAGGCCTGATCCAGATCATAGATAATGTCATCAATATGCTCCGTACCGATGGAGAGACGGATCGTGGAGCGAGTGATGCCGGAAGCAGCCAGCTCCTCATCATTCATCTGGCTATGGGTCGTCGTTGCCGGATGGATGACCAGGGATTTCACATCGGCCACATTGGCCAGCAGGCTGAATACCTTCAGGTGATTGATGAACTTCTCGGCTGCCTTTTCGCCGCCTTCGATTTCAAAGGTGAAGATGGAAATACCACCGTTCGGGAAGTACTTCTTATAGAGTTCATGATCCGGATGGCTTGCCTGGGCCGGATGGTTGACCTTCGTTACCTTTGGGTTCTTGGCCAGGTAATCCACTACCTTCAGGGCATTTTCCACATGGCGCTCTACGCGCAGGGACAGGGTCTCAGTGCCCTGCAACAGCAGGAAGGCATTAAAAGGCGACAGCGTCGCGCCCTCATCGCGCAGGATCAGCGTGCGGATATAGGTGGCAAAGGCAGCCGCTCCCACATCTTTAGCAAAGCTGATGCCGTGATAGCTCTCGTTCGGCTCCACAAACTGAGGGAATTTGCCCGAAGCAATCCAATCGAACTTGCCGCTGTCCACGATTACGCCGCCCAGGGTCGTGCCGTGGCCGCCGATGAATTTCGTAGCCGAATGGACGACGATGTCGGCACCATATTCAAAGGGACGCAGCTGATACGGCGTAGCAAAGGTGCTGTCGACTACCAGCGGAATGTTATGCTTGTGGGCAATGGCAGCCACTGCCTCGATATCGATGAGGTTCGCATTGGGGTTGCCGATGGACTCGATATAGACAGCTCGCGTATTCTCCTGGATTGCCTCCTCGAATACCTCCAGGCCCTTGGTCGGGTCCACAAAGGTAGTCTCGATGCCATAATTGGGGAAGGTATGTTCAAAGAGGTTGTAGGTGCCGCCGTAAATCGTCGTAGCAGCTACGATGTGCTGACCGGAATGGACCAGGGCTTCCAGCGTATAAGTAACAGCAGCCGCACCAGATGCTAAAGCGACAGCAGCAACACCGCCTTCCAAAGCAGCAATGCGCTTGGCGAAAACATCTTCCGTCGGATTCGTCAGACGGCCGTAAACATAACCAGCATCTTTCAGCGCGAAGCGGTCAGCTGCATGCTGAAAATCATGGAAGACGAAGGACGTAGACTGATAAATAGGAACGGCCCGGGCATCCGTCGTGGGGTCAGCCTGCTCCTGACCAACATGGAGCTGCAGCGTTTCAAAATGATATTTTCTCTCTTCACTCATGATGATGACCTCTTTTCGTAATTAACATTTTCGTAAACATATCTGATTAATATGTTTACATTATAACTGTAACCTTGTTAAGTGTCAACACTTTTTGTAAAAAAATAACAGGATTTTGACACTTATGTGCCAAATCCTGTTTTCCCTCATTTAACATTCGTTTTCCATTTTCCGACCCGGTCGTGGACGGCGGCATCGCGGAGCGCAGCATCCATGGCCTCCCAGGCCAGCTGCGATACCTCTCCTGCGGCAGAATATTCATCGGCAAACCAGCGCGAGGCCCCTTTGCTAAAAACTTCATCCTGCATGCGGTCATAGCCAACAATCTGCACCGCAGCATAACTGTGGAGGATCATCCCGCGATCCCAGCGGAAGCTCATGCGCGTATACTGCTCATAGCCAGTCAGGATTGGCATCACGACCAAATCCGCCTGCAGCTTCTCCGCCAAGGGCTTTACCACTGCCTTCGCCTTGACGCGCCTTCCCGCCGCCGATACGATTTCATCCAACGCCCTAAGGCATTCGTCCTCAGGAATGTATTCCACCGCCTTAAGCGTTCCATTCAGCGGCACATACAGGCTTTGGTCCACCTGATTTTCCAGGCTGTCCAATACCGCTGGCGAAGGTCCTCTGCCGCATTCCACCTTCAACGGCAGCTGCGCCACCCGCAAGGGAACCCGCTCCGCCGCATCCGCCGGTGCAGCCAGAAATAGCAGCACTGCCAGGACCATACCAATTAACCGTTTTCCCCGTTGCATAGAACCCCCTCCCTTTGCCGCCAAGAATTGTCAATGAATCGCCTTTTTCTTGAACCGGCCGCCAACGATATCGTGGACGACATTGATCGTGACAAAGGCGCTCTCATCCTTTTCCAGCACGATTTCCTTGAGCTTGTCCACCTCCAAGCGGGTGACGACGCAGTACAGCACTTCTTTGCTCTCCCCCGTATAGCCGCCAGCACCATGCAAAAGCGTCACGCCACGGCCCAGGCGGTCGTTAAGGGCTGATGTGATCTCCTCATGCTCATTGGTGACAATCATGACCGCATAGGACTCATCCAGCCCCTTGATGACCACATCAATCATCTTGGAAATGACAAAATAGGCCACCAGAGAGTACATCGCCTTATCCCAGCCGTAGAGCAACCCTGCTGCCGATAAAATGAACAAGTTGATGAACATGACGACTTCGCCTACAGAAAACACCGATTTCTTGTCCATGATGATGGCTACGATCTCGGTGCCGTCGAGACTGCCACCGGCCCGGATGATGAGCCCCACACCAAGGCCGTCGACAATTCCGCCGAAGATAGCAGCCAAAAAAGGGTCATCCGTAACTTTGGGAAACGAGGCAAATACTGCCGACCATAGAGACAGCAAGCAAATCGCTATCAGTGTGGCAATGGCAAAATTCTTGCCAATCTGTTTATATCCTAAATATAGGAACGGCAGATTGATCACCACGAGGAAAATCCCCAGAGACATCCCCGTAATCGAGCTCATCATGATGGAAATACCGACAATACCACCGTCAATGACTTCATTGGGAATCAGGAACAATTCCAGGCCGATAGCAGCAATGAATGCACCAACGAGAATCGTCAGATACTTCTTGACGTAAAACGACTTAGGACGATGCTGCACGATTTTCTTCTTTTCTACCATAAACTCACACTCCCTAAATTACTTTCTTATATATTATAGCGCAAATGTTCAAATTTTGCCGCAGGCAAAATCTTCCCCGCAGCGTTTTCCTCAAAAGTCCCGCCTTCCTCCCAGCGGAACGGGAGCCTGCGTATTCCTCATTATAACCAACTTCGTGCATTTTACGGCATAAAATTCCAACAACATTCGTGACTTTGGGCAACTATTATCGTTTCGTCTTGTCTTCTCCCATAGCGCCCGATTCTTTATAATTTTTTTTGCATGGTTATTCGTGGTTTTGATTGACTTTGACAGACTTTAGTTGTATGATGTAGTAAGTAAATAAGGAGTGATAGCCAACATGCTTACGGAAGAACGCTATGCGACGATTCTCCGCATTCTCGAAGAAAAAAAGGCTGTTACCGTATTGGACCTTACCAAAGCACTCGATGCTTCGGAATCCACTGTCCGCCGTGACCTTACCGCGCTGCACAAAAGCGGCCGTCTCTACAAGGTTTACGGCGGTGCTACTTCTATCGATAACAATTACAGTTCGGCAGAAGATGATATGAAGACCAAGCGCGACCTTTTCCCGGAAGAAAAGATTGCCATTGCTCGCAAGGCAGCCAGTCTCATCAAACGCAAGGATTTCGTTTACATCGATGCCGGCTCCACTACCCTGCGGATGATTGACTTTATAACGGAAACCAGTGCCGTATATGTGACGAACGGAATTTCTCATGCGTCCCGGCTTTCCGCCAAGGGTTTTAAAGTCTTCATTCTCGGCGGGGAGCTCAAGGCAGTCACCGAGGCTGTTGTCGGAACTGAAGCACTCAACAACCTTCGTTCCTATAACTTTACCAAGGGATTCTTTGGTACCAACGGAATCAGCACCAAATCCGGCTTTTCAACGCCGGATTCCAGCGAAGGCATCATAAAAGGAGCGGCCCTTTCCCACTGCAGCCATGCCTTCGTCTTGGCCGACCGGTCAAAATTCAACAAGATTTCACCGATTACCTTTGCGAACATTTCTAGTGCTTCCATCATTACGGGACGCCTGGAAGATAAGAAATATCGGGACTACACTACTATCATTGAGGGGGATTTATAACTCATGATTTATACCGTAACATTCAATCCATCGCTGGATTACATCGTCCGCATGGACAAATTCACTGCCGGTGCCATCAACCGCGTAAACTACGAACAAGTTTTGGCTGGCGGTAAGGGCATCAACGTGTCCATCGTGCTCAAGAACCTCGGTCACGAGAGCACGGCCCTGGGCTTCCTGGCAGGCTTCACCGGCGAGGAAATCAAAGACCAGCTCAAGGGCTTCGGCGTCAAGAGCGACTTTGTCCAGCTCGAGAATGGTTTCTCCCGTATCAACGTCAAAGCCAAAGCCGATTGTGAAACCGAAATCAATGGCCAGGGTCCGGACATCAGCGAAGCCAAACGCGAAGAACTTTTCGCCCAGCTGGACAAGCTGCAGGAAGGTGACACGCTGGTACTGGCCGGCTCCATTCCGAAGACCCTGCCGGATGATATCTATCAGAAAATTATGGCTCGCCTCGACGGCAAAGGCATCCGCATCGTCGTTGATGCCGAGAAGAAACTGCTCTTGAACGTCCTGCAGTATCATCCGTTCCTCATCAAGCCGAATAACCACGAGCTCGGTGACATGTTCGGCGTGAAACTCACGACGGATGAGGAAATCATCACCTATGCCAAGAAACTCCAGGAAAAAGGTGCCCAGAACGTGCTGATTTCCATGGCTGGTGACGGTGCTATCCTGCTGACGACAGAGGGCAAATCCTTCAAATGTCCGGCTCCGAAAGGCAAGCTCATCAACTCCGTCGGCGCTGGCGACTCCATGGTAGCTGGTTTCATCACGGGCTACATAGAATCCGAAGGCGACTTCGAAAAGGCATTCCACATGGGTGTTGCAACCGGTTCTGCATCCGCGTTCAGTGAAAATCTCGCTACGCGCCCAGAGGTTGAAGCACTTCTCAAAACCATCGCGTAATCATAGTTATTATAAATATTTATAAAAAGGAGAGAATATAATGCGCATTACTGATTTGCTCAAGAGCGACAGCATCC
>CALYVJ010000019.1 GCA_945494195.1 uncultured Selenomonas sp.
ATATAATGATATTGTTATATATGTATTAAAAATATAGGAGGCTTATCTATGCTGACTGCACAAACGAAAGAATATCCGCTGCCTGCTGAGCTTCAGGCAAAGATAGACCTTGTTCTCGAATCCCACGATAACGACCCGACACAGATTGTCGGCATCCTGCTCGAAGTACAGGACCTCCATGAGCGTCACTACATTTCCGAGCCCGTTGCCTATTATCTGGCCGACCGCCTCTCGCTGCCAGTCACCAATATCTTTGACTGCCTTAATTTCTATAGCGAACTTTCTTCCAAGCCACGAGCAAAATACCCCATCCAGGTCTGCAGTTCGCCAGCCTGCCGCGTAAACGTCATCGACACGAAGCGCCTGCTGGAAACGCTTCAGCGCCTGCTGGACATCAAAATCGGCGAGACCACTTACGACGGACGCTTTACCCTCGAAACCACCACCTGCTATGGTGCCTGTGACCGCGCTCCATCCGTGCGCATCAATGGGCAGATTTACGACCATCTGGACACGCAGGAAAAGATTGAAGCCCTGCTGCGTTCTCTAACGTAAGCTGAGGAGGAAATGCTATGAGCAATCAAATAAAATTCCTGACCAAGAACTTTGGGCAGTACGATACCTCATCCATCGGTTCCTATATGAATATCGGCGGCTTCGAAGCCCTGCGCAAGGCCGTAACCATGGACCCCGAAAAAATATGTGACCGGATTACCGAGGTCAAAGTGCGCGGACGCGGCGGCGCCGAATATCCGCTGGGCCGCAAATGGTCACAGGCCCGCGCCGTTGTCGGCGAAAATAAAGTCGTTGTCTGCAATGCCGACGAAGGGGAAACCACCACCTTCAAAGACCGCGAACTCATCCAAAAAGATCCCTTCAACCTCATTGAAGCCTTGATTATCGCTGGCTATGTCTGTGGCGCCACCGATGGCTACATCTATATGCGCGCAGAATACGCCTGCCTCCGCCCGCTGCTGCTGAATGCTATCCGCCAAGCCAAGAATTACGGCTTTCTGGGCGAAAACATCCTCGGCAAGGGGTTCAATTTCAACTTGCACCTCTATTCTGGCGGCGGTGCCTATGTTTGCGGAGAAGGTACTGCCCTTATCCGCTCCATCGAGGGCAAAGCCGGTCGCCCGCGCATGAAACCGCCTTTCATCAAAGTCAGCGGTCTCTTTGCCCGTCCGACCTGTCTCAACAATGTCGAAAGCCTGTCCATCGTCCCGCATCTGCTCGTCGACACGGATAATGTCTACGCCTCCTGCGGGTCTGGCGAATCCATCGGTACCAAAATGATTTCAGTCGCCGGCAATGTCAACCATCCCGGTGTCTTTGAGATTCCCTTCGGTACTACCGTCCGGGAAATCATCTACAATCTCGCTGGCGGCATCCAGCATGACCGCGATATCCAGCTCATTCAGTTCGGCGGTGCTTCCGGCAAGATTGCCGATGCCTCGATTCTCGATACGCCCTATACCTATGATGACCTTCGCAATGCCGGTGTCATGGTCGGCTCTGGCGGTATCCTGGTCATCGACGAACGCACCAGTGTCATCGACTTTTTGCGCATGAATCAGGAATTTTTTTCCGAAGAAAGTTGCGGCCAGTGCACGCCCTGCCGTGAGGGAAATCTCCACATCAAGATTATCCTCGACAAGATTGCCAATCACACCGCTACCCAGGAAGACATCCGCATCATGGCTACCATTGCCCGTGTCATGAGCATGTCTTCCCTCTGCGGTCTTGGCGAGACGGCACAAAACACCCTGCAGTCCGCCATGCTGACATTCCCCGAGGTATTTGAAGTTGGAGGTACCGAATCATGACCACAGCAAACAAAGTAAAAGATATCCCAATGGTCCATTTGACTATCAACAATATCCCTATCGAAGTGCCGAAGGGAACTAAAATCATGCAGGCGGCACAAACTCTCGGCATCGATATTCCGCACCTCTGCTATCACGAGGACCAGCGAATCAAAGCCCACTGCCGTCTTTGCGCCGTGGAAGTCGTCGGCAAACGCCGCCTGCTGGCTGCCTGCTCCACCGAAGTCTGGGAGGGGATGGAAGTCCATACCGATACGCAGATTGTCCGCGATACACAGGTATCCATCCTGCAGCTCATGTTAGCCAATCACAACAAGGACTGCCTGAGCTGCCCACGCAATCAGAACTGCGACCTGCAGCGTCTCTGCAGCCGCTTCAACATCCAGCACTCCCCACTGCCCAGCGTTCTCAAAGACGAACCCCGCATTGAAACGAATCCTTCGATTGTCCGGGACCCGTCCAAATGCATCCGCTGCGGCCGCTGCATCCGCGCTTGCAAGGATGTCCAAGGCATCGCCGCCCTGACCTATGCGGGGCGCAGCAGCGACATCGTGGTCACTACGGCCTTCAACAAGCCAATGGAAGCCACCGACTGCATTCTCTGCGGCCAGTGCAGTCTCGTCTGCCCCACCGGTGCCATCGTGGAAAAAGACGATACGAATAAGGTGCTCGATGCCCTGCAGGACCCGCAGAAACATGTTATCGTGCAAGTTGCCCCCTCAGTCCGCGTAGCCCTCGGCGATGCCTTTGGCATGGAACCAGGCGCCATCGTCACCGGGCAGATGGTCACAGCCTTGAAACTATTGGGATTTGACAAGGTATTTGACACCAACTTCGGCGCAGACCTCACCATCATGGAAGAGGGCGCCGAGTTCCTTGACCGCCTGCAAAATGGCGGCACCCTGCCGATGATGACTTCCTGCAGTCCAGGCTGGGTAAACTATATGGAGAAACATTTCCCGAACTGCATTGGACATCTTTCTTCAGCCAAATCCCCTATGAGCATGTTCGGGGCAATTGCCAAGACTTATTATCCGGAAAATGCCGGCATTGATGTGAAGGACATCGTCACCGTCTCAGTCATGCCCTGCACAGCCAAGAAATTCGAAGCCGCCCGCCCCGAAATGGGCCGCAATGGCATCCCTGATGTAGATGTCGTCCTCACCACCCGTGAACTCATCAAACTCATCAAATACGTCGGCCTTTCCTTCAAAAATTTGCCCGAAAGCGAATTTGACAATCCCCTCGGGCTCAGCACGGGGGCTGGCGCCATCTTCGGCGCCACCGGCGGTGTTATGGAAGCCGCTCTGCGCACCGTATACGAAAAAGTTACCGGTGAGACGCTGGAAAAAATCGAATTCAGCGAAGTTCGCGGCTTTGATGGCATCAAAGAGGCTGCCATCAAAATCAAAGACCGAGAAATCCGCGTCTGTGTAGCCCACACGCTCCAAAATGCCCGCCGCATCATGGAGCAGGTAAAAAAGGGAACCAGCCCCTACGATTTCATTGAAATCATGGCCTGCCCCGGCGGCTGTATCGGTGGCGGCGGTCAGCCCATTGGCACCACGAACGCGATTCGCAAAAAGCGCATGGCCGCCCTCTACGAAATCGACCGTGACCTGCCACTGCGCAAATCCCATGAAAATCCGGAAATCCAGACTCTTTACCGCGAATTTCTTGGAGAACCGCTAAGCCAGCGGGCCCACGAACTCCTGCATACCACTTACCATAAAGTGGCAAAACCATACGAATTTAACTGATAAAAAAGGAATCCCCGATGACTCGCTATTGCGTCATCGGGGATTCCTTTTGCTATACATCAATCGTTAGCTGATTTTCCATTTTTGCCCAAGCAGAGCAGCAGTTCATCCACATAAAGACGCCCCATCTCTGCAATGGACTCCACCGAATCGGTACGCTCCATGACCATGAGCTCCGTCTCGCTATCATCCAATTCCCAAAAAAGTCCGGTCTTTCGATCAAGCGGGTCCAACAGGATGCCATCCACACTCTGATCCAGCATATCCTGGATATAATCCAGTTCCCGGCTTTTATCTCCAGCAGAATCACCAAATAAAATCCGATAACCGGCCTGGGCACACCGCTCGGCAATTCCCCTTAAGAGTCTTGCACAATAAGGATCCGTGATATCTGCTACCACTACCCCCAGCACATACCGGTATCTGGACTTCAAACTGCGGGCCAAGGAACTACGGCGATAGCCAAGTTCTTCAATGACTGCGGCTATCCGCGCCCGCGACTGCTCGGACATATACTCATACCTGCCATTGAGATAGCGGGAAACCGTCGTTTTTGATACACCTGCCTGCTTGGCAACATCCACAATCGTCACTTTTTTCCGCTTTAATCCCGACATGCAAAAATCCACTCCCATCCTTAGAATAAAAAACGTCCCCCAATGAATTTTCCCCTATGGATATTCTTTTAGATATTTGCTGTTATTTATCTATTTTATCCGCACTAAGCAGTGAATTGATATACTGCTGGGCAGTACGTCCCGAAATAGCACTATGCGCCATTTCCCATTTGATGGCTCCCGCACGGAGTTCCTCATCCGAAAGCGCGATTTCCGGATGACGGTGTGCCAATTGAATGACCATATCGTAGAATTCCTGACGGCTGGGACTGAAATAGCCAATCGACAAACCAAAGCGCGCCGACAGGGACAGCTTCTCCTGAACCGTATCGGTCTGATGCATATCGGAATCTACAACATCAGGACGGTCATTCCAAGTCTCGCGAATCAAATGACGCCGGTTACTGGTGGCATAAATCAGCACATTGTCCGGCTTAACCTCAAGACCGCCTTCGATAACTGCTTTAAGGTATTTGTACTCGATTTCAAATTCCTCAAAAGAAAGATCATCCATATAGATGATGAACTTATAGTTGCGGTTCTTTATCTGGGCAATAATACGCTGAAGATATTTGAATTCGTGTTTATAGACCTCGATCATGCGCAGGCCGCGGTCGTAATACTGATTGAGAATGGCCTTAATGCTCGTGGATTTACCGGTACCGGCATCTCCATAGAGCAGGACATTGTTGGCTTTGCGGCCGGCCACAAAGGCCTCGGTATTATCCTTGAGGCGCTTCTTCTGATTCTCATAACCAATCAAATCGTCCAGCTGCATATCCCCGGTAGTCGTGATGGGTTCCAGCAATTCCCCAGTCATCTCGATATCGGGAGATACACGGAAGGCCTTATTGAGTCCGAACATGCCTACACCATAACGTTTATAGAAATCCGTAACGATACGGTACATAGCCGCTCCATCTTGGGCTTCCTCTATCTGGGTGCTGAGCTCCCGAACCTTTTCACTGACACTCTTATTGTAAATCTGCTCTTTTTTCTCCACCGCCTGATAGTTCGCGATGATATGAAAACAATCAAGCCCCAAAGCCCGCTCCAGCATGCCAAAATCATAGTGCAAGAGCTTGCGGAAAATCTCTAAATCACTGCGGGCAAATTTCTGCACACTGCCTTCACTGGCACCATGCTTTTCACAGACAAGGGTAAAGGGAGTTTCCGTTGTCGCCAGCAGGAACGCCAAATAATTATGCCAAAGGTTGCCATTGAAACCATAGCGGGTAGCCACATCCAGCAACCGCGTAATTTCCGTCAGGACTTCCTCAGACAGCGTTTCCGGATTATACGTTCCCGTCTCAAACTGGCGGCAGATATCTGCCAAGCGGAACAGGATACTATCCTTTTCTATCTTGCGATAAATGATAAGCTTTGAGGTCAGGTGATACATAGCATTCTCCTTATTTTTCGATCAACAAACCAACGCGTTTTTTGACTTTCGTAAGGGTTTTGCGGGCGATATAGGTAGCGCGTTCTGCACCTTCCCGCATCTTTTCTTCCAGATAGGGGCGATTGTTCATAAGCTCAGCGTATTTCTCGCGGATTGGCTTCAACTCATCGGATACGGCCTGGCCAACAACTGCCTTGAAATCGCCATAGCCTTTGCCCTCAAATTCCGCTTCAATCTCCTCCATGGTCTTGCCGGTAATAGCCGAGTAAATCGTCATAAGGTTGCTGACCCCCGGCTTATCCTCCCGGAAGCATACTTTGGCTTCGCTGTCCGTTACTGCACTCTTGAATTTCTTGAGGATGGTTTTCTCATCATCAAGGATCGAAATCGTCGCCTTCGGATTCTCGTCGGATTTGCTCATCTTGCTGGTCGGATCCTGCAGGCTCATGACACGGGCACCAGCTTTCGGAAAATACCCCTCCGGCAACTTGAAGATTTCTCCGTAATTGTGGTTGAACCGAGCGGCTACATCACGGGTGAATTCCAAATGCTGGGTCTGGTCAGCACCAACAGGTACATAGTCTGCCTGATAAAGCAGGATATCGCCAGCCATCAAGGCCGGATAAGTGAAGAGACCGGCATTGATATTTTCCGGATGCTTAGAGGATTTATCCTTGAACTGCGTCATGCGGGAAAGCTCCCCGAACTGGGATACGCAATCCATGATCCAACCCATCTCCGCATGGCATTTGTTATGACTCTGGACAAACACCAGACTTTTCTCTGGATCGATACCGCAAGCCAACAGCAGCGCAAAAGCCTGCAAAGTCTGCTGGCGGCGCTTGACGGGATCAATCTGGATGGTCAGCGAATGAAGGTCAGCGATAAAATAATAGCACTGATACTCTTCCTGCATCTTCTGCCAGTTCTTAACAGCCCCCAAATAATTACCCAGCGTAAATACGCCCGTTGGCTGAATGCCCGAAAGAATGATTTTTTTTGCTTCCTGATTCTGTTCCATATCTAAATACGCTCCTTTTGTGCCGGAGCACTAAAAAAGTCCCCGGCAGTGAAAACTGCCAGGGACGAAATCTTTCGCGGTGCCACCCTGATTCATGGCATCATTGCCATGCGCTTAGCGGAGTACAATCATACTCCCGGCCTCTCACGCGTGCCAGACGTCACAGCCTACTCAGCCTCAGCCTTTCAGTGTGCCCTCAGCGACCCATTTGCCAGTTCGTTTTTCATCCGGATTGCAGCATCCCGGACTCTCTGGAGAAGCGTTACTGACGTTATCCTCGCCTCAACGGTTTACATATCTTCTTAAGTGTAACACCGTAATCCATGAGTGTCAACCTTTGTCTTTGGTCACGGCGCCAGGAAGGGCTGCACCGATTCGATGCGGATCATCCGCTCGGGGACTCAACAGGCCAACATTAAAGGCCAGATCTTCCCAACTGCTGCCCAAAAGCAGAATCATACCGTAATAGTCCGGAAACTGCTTATTTTCATACCGTTTGGCAAAACGCTTCAACGCCAGCGGCACTAACTCTTCCCGGTAGTAATTGTCCGCCCAAAGGATTTCTTCGGCGGTTTCCGTTGGCATCCCACGCCAAATACTAAGCTTCTCTTCCCATGGAATCATATAGCCAGCCTCCTCATGCGCATATTTTCTCTTCCTTCTGATAGCCACCATTTCCCCTTTTCCCTACCCATTAATTCTACATTTCGAAAGAATATTCCTGCTTCCTGTATCTTTCCCCACTTCATGATGCAACAAGCAATAGTGGCGCAACCTGGAAAAATAGTGTAAAATAGGAATCGTTTAATGCATATTTGTCTATTTACATAAAACATCACCATTACAATCAGGAGGATTCTACCATGAACAAGCTAGGTTTTATTGGGATGGGAAACATGGCCCAGGCACTTGCTGCCGGTTTTATCCAATCCGGCAATATTGACCGGTCCAAGGTTTTCGCCTTTGCCCCGAATCAGGATAAATTGAAAAAAAACAGCCAGCGCATCGGCTTTACTCCCTGTGAGTCCGTAAGAACACTGGCTGAAGCAGCTGACACACTGGTCATGGCCTGCAAACCCTACCAAATCGAAGCCGTCCTCAAGGACCTCGGCAGCTGTCTTGAGGGAAAAACCTTGATTTCCGTGGCTGCCGGCTGGGATCATGCCAAATATCAACAGCACATCCAGACAAATACCCGTATCCAGTTCGTCATGCCCAATACCCCGGCCATGGTGGGCGAAGGTGTCCTGCTCTTTGAAGAAACCAACTCCTTAGAACCGGAAGAACGCGCGGAAATCATGAAGCTCTTCGAGTCCGTCGGCCTCGTCCAGGAACTGCCCTCTTCCCAAATGGGTATCGGTGGTGCTGTCACAGGCTGCGGCCCGGCCTTCGTCGACCTCATGATCGAAGCCTATGGCGATGCTGCCGTAAAATACGGCATGAAACGCGCCGACGCCTACCGGCTGATTTCCCAGATGATTCTCGGCTCGGCCAAGCTGCAGCTTGCCACCGAAGAGCATCCGGGCGTGCTCAAAGACAACGTCTGTTCTCCAGCCGGCACCACCATCCGAGGCGTCACCGCGCTGGAGGAAAACGGCTTCCGCAATGCCTGTATAAAATCTGTTGAGTCCATCATGGAACGCTGAAAATATTCGCATAGCTTTATTCGAATCATTTATAGTCTCTGTCCTGGCAGGCGTAACCAGCTACTACATCTGCAAATGGCTGGATAAGGGACTCTAATACGCATGGCAGCCTCAGTGCCGAAGAGAATTAACCAACCCCTTTTTTATTTTTTCCTTTGTCCGTAGTAGGCATTCGGGCCGTGCTTACGCAGGAAGTGCTTGTCGAGCAGGGCCTGGGGCATGGGGTCGCGGTCGCCGGTGAGCATTTGCGTGTGGAAGGCCATCATGGCGACTTCTTCAAGCACGACGGCATTGCGGACGGCATTCATGCAGTCCGTTCCCCAGCAGAACGGGCCGTGATTCTTGACGAGAACAGCGGGCACATAGTCGGGATTGAAATCAATGCCGACAAGGCCTTTATCGGTGTTGGCGGCATCACCACCTCGGTCCTGCCCGAAACTGCCATCAACGAAATGATGATGCGCCGCTGTCAGGGCAGCTGCTACGTGCTGGCCGCCCGGCAAAAAATTGGCCGCGAACACAACTTCCTCTCGGGCACCATCGACAAGATTGATACGCTCATCACCTGTCCGGGAGCCAGTGCGGACAAAATAAAAAACCTCCGCACCCATGGTGTGGAGGTTATCGAAGTCATCGAATCTGTTTAATTCTTCTTCATTGCTTTCTTATCCGCAGTCTTTGGGGCTGCGGATTTTTTGTCGGCATTTTTCTTTTCTTCTTTCCATTTTTTCTCGTACTGTTTCTTGGCCTCAGCTTTTTCTTTCAAGCGTTTCTTGTATTCTTTGTCGTTGATGGCAGCCAAGTAGTCATCCGGAATCGCGCGAACATATTTGTTATCCAAACTATAAAGCTTCTTATAGTTGTCGCCTGCCGCATCCTGCTGGCCAAGTTCATCATATATTTGCGCGCTGATCAGCCAACCGTACGGATTATCCGCTTTAAGTTTTTTGGCCATATCGAGGTCAGCCAGGGCCTTGTCATTCTCTCCCATCATCCGATGGATATCGGCACGATTGAGGAAATTAAACACGTTCTTCACATCCATAACGACAGCTTTGTCACAGTCCTGTAATGCTCCAGAAAAATCCCCATTGACGGCTTTCGCCCGGCCGCGAACGGCAAAGTTCTCCGCTTCGTTTTCAGGATTTTTAGCCGCAAAAACGCGATTGATCTCGAACAAGGCCTTAACGGCCTGTCCATAATCGCTATAGGCATCGGCATTTTCCCGCATTTTCTTTACGGTTTTGGCATCGCTTTGAATTACAGCTTCCCGTGCCTGCTGCAATTGCTTTTGACGCTTTTGCTCTGCCGCTTTCATTTTGCTTCGTGCACCGCTGGACGCTTCCCCTGCATAAGCATTCGTTACGAGTTCCTGCAGGCGTGCGCCTGCCTGCTCTGATGCTAAAAACGCCTGCAGCACTGCATTTACCCGCGAATCTTCGAGGCAAGTTGCTGCGCCATCCCGATTCGTGCGAAAATTCCACGCTGCAACGGAATCATAATCATGAAATGCCTTAGCAATCGCTCCGGCAACATAGTAGGCATTTTCTGTCGTATTGTCGTAATCATCGCCAGTCCAATCCACACTCAGGAGTTTTTGTCCATCAATATAGATATCCCGACGATCTTTGACCGTCACATGGCCGCAGCCATAATCGGACATCATCTTGGCCAGTCTTTGCTCACGCAGCTCAGTATCCGGATGATCGTTGTAGTTTTCCTGATCTTTTTTCTTCGGATCAGGATCCTGATACTCAAGGACATTCTGCGTCTGATAAGTCAAATAATAAGACATGCGGGCCATTGCCGCGGCACCGCCGCCTGGATTGAACCCCGCACTTGTCATGAGGTAGAAACCACCTTCATCGGCATCGTACTCGGTCGGCAGCGTAACATTTTTGGCAATGGAATAGTTCGCCAGCGCATTGAGTTTGTTCCAATCCATAACGCCTGTATCCATATTGAGGAAACTCATTCCATAATATTGGGCCACCGCTTTGGCATAGTTATGGGCACTGTGCTGCTCCAATCCATGCGTCATCTCATGGCCAAGAACAGCCGCCAATTCGTCCGGATCAAGATTCAAGCCACGTACCAAGGCTTTGTTGATGCTGACATAATTTGTCGGATAGCAGGCCGCATTGAAATCCGAACTGTTATTGACCGTCCAACAAAACGGCAGACTATTGGCTTTCAGCACATAGTCGCCATGATTTACCAGCTGATTCATGACAAAATCGACTACCTGTACATCGTTTTGATTCGGGTCGATACCATTTTGTCTGACGTCCTGCTGCTGGCTCTGCAGCTGTGCACTGACATTATTGCCCATCGCCAGAATACTGGCCAAACTGGATTTATAGGCACCGAGAACCCCCAGCGCCTGTGCCGCCGCCGCCCAGGCATCCACCGCTTCTGCCCTTGGCATCGGCATTTGCACAGCGCCTGTCATCAATACGCCGGATAACGCCAACGCCATTATTCGCTTTTTCCATCGCCTGTTATATTTCAACGAAATCACCTCATTTACTTGAGTTTGGAAACTATAGGTATTTTACCATATCCCCCTTGAAAATTTCGTGGGAACAGCTAATTTTCTTTAACTTTTTGCCCTTTTGTAACCCAAGTTACATACTCTTTTCATAAATCCCCCCTATAATAAAGTTGTCGGTAGGAGATGGGCCTGGTCAATCCCCCAGGTCACAGGCTTTTATCGATATCCCTAAACAAGAAGGATTTAATCCCACCCTTCTTGCTTCCCATTTCTCAATTTTTTTATCATCCCTTCCCTAGGGGTCCGCAGCGCGAACGCAATGCTGCGGACTCCTTTTTTGTTTAAAATTATATTTCCACTCAATTACGACAATTGTTCTATCATTCCTAAATAGAATAATAAAACCTTTTGTTAGCTATTGAAATATGACAGAATATTATTTATGATAGGAATAGAGCGCATTGTAGATATAATTTATAGAAATTATTCTTTTTCCTATTTCAATAAAAGGAGGCGCATTTATTTTGGACAAGATGAGTAAAGAAGCACTTGCCGTCAAACGAGCGGAGCAAGCTTTTGACCGCAAACGCCGCACGATTGGTCTCTTCGGCGGTCCGATACTGGCCTTGCTGGTATTTTTCACTCCGATTGCCGGACTTACTTTAGCGGCCCATAAACTACTAGCCATCATGGTACTCGTGGCTCTCTGGTGGATCACAGAGCCTGTCCCCATACCAGTAACCTCATTGATCGGACCGACACTGGCCGTCGTAACTGGCGTCGTTCCAGTCGGCACCGCCTTTGCCGCTTTTGCCAATCCGATGATTTTCCTGTTTATGGGCGGATTCATCCTGGCAAAAGCCATGATGACCCATGGACTTGACAAGCGGTTTGCCTATTGGCTGCTCTCGCGTTCCTGGGTTGGTTCAAACCCCAAACGCATCTTCCTGGCTGTCGGTCTAGCCGCAGCACTTTGCTCAGGCTGGGTAAGCAATACGGCTACTGCCGCCATGATGTTCCCCATCTGCCTCGGCCTCTTGACCTCCATCAAGGAGATGTTTGCCGCCAACGGCCGCGAAATCGATTTGCACGAATACAAATACGCCACCGGCCTCATGCTGATGACAGCCTATTCCTGCTCGATTGGCGGCGTATTGACGCCGATCGGTACTCCGCCAAACCTCATCATGCTCGGGTTCCTCGACCAGATGTGTGACATCCATGTATCCTTCTTTGAATGGATGACTTGGGGCTTCATCGCGATGGTCATCTATTTCCTAATTGCTGCTTTTGTCTTGTCGCGCATGTTCCCGGCCGACGTCGAGCGCATCGATGGTGCGGATACCTTCATCAAGAACAAACTCAAAGAACTCGGCGGCTGGACGCTGGCACAGAAAAACACGCTGTTCTGCTTCATCGTCGCCGTTACGCTCTGGGTGATGCCAGGCATCCTCTCGATTGCCTTTGGCAGCACCGATCCAACGCTCAAAATGTACAACAAATTATTCCCAGAAGCCGTCGCTGCTATGGCTGGCGCTCTTATCCTGTTTGTCCTGCCAGTCAACTTTGAAAAACGCCAGTTCACGCTCAAATGGCAGGAGGCCATGGAAGGTATTGAGTGGGGAACGTTGATCCTGTTCGGCGGCGGTCTCGCCATGGGCGGCATGATGTACAAGACAGGGCTGTCCCAATGGGTCGGCGACCTCATCGTCAGTTCCATGGGCGGTGCCCCTTCGCAGATTGGCATGGTAGCCATTTTCTCGGTCATGGCGCTGCTACTCTCTGAGCTCACCAGCCACACAGCAGCCACGAATATGATTGGCCCCCTGGCCATCACCGCGGCAGTATCCGCTGGTCTCAGCCCGATTCCGGTCTCCGTGGGCATTGCCCTTTCCGCATCCCTCGGCTTCATGCTGCCGGTATCGACACCGCCAAATGCCATCGTCTATGCATCGGGGTACATTCCGATTACCAAGATGATTCATACCGGCGTCAT
>CALYVJ010000020.1 GCA_945494195.1 uncultured Selenomonas sp.
GGTGAGCCAGAGGCTGCTGTTGCGGACAAATAAATTGAATACATAAACAAAAATGCGATGAAGTGCAGAAACTTCATCGCATTTTTTGTTGGGCGAGGTTTATTCGGCGCTGGCTGGTTCGCAGCCGGTGGTTTCCGGTTCCCTGTTCATGCGGCTGGAAAGGTAATTGGCAGCCAGGGAACCGGAGATGTTGTGCCATACGCTGAAGATGGCACCGGGGATAGCAGCGGCAGCACCGAAGTGCAGTATGGCAAGGGACGTGGCAAGACCGGAGTTTTGCATGCCGACTTCAATGGAGATAGCCTTGGCCTTGGCGACGTTCATGTGAAGGGCCTTAGCGATAAGGAAACCGATGCTGTAGCCCAGCAGATTATGGAGCATGACCACAAGCATAATCAAGAGCCCCGTTTCCAGGATGCGCTGGGAGCTTACGGACACGACACCGCCGACAATCAGTACGATAGCCACAACGGAAACCAGCGGCAGGAGCTTGACGATTTTCTGTACGGTTTCTTCAAAGAAACTGTTGATGAGGATGCCGAGGACAATTGGCAGGATGACCACCTGCACGATGGACAGCATCATGGCGGCCAGGGAAATCTCGACCCATTCGCCGGCCAGCCACCAGGTGAGGAGCGGCGTGACAATTGGAGCCAGCACTGTGGTGGTCATCGTCATGGAGACGGAAAGGGCTACATCACCGCGGGCAAGATAGGTCATGACGTTGGAAGAAGTACCGCCCGGGCAGGTGCCGACGAGGATAACCCCTGCGGCTAGCTCCGGCGGCAGCCCAAATCCTTTGGCGAGCAGCCAGGCCAGTGCCGGCATGATGGTGAACTGGGCCAGTGCACCGACAAAGACGTCTTTGGGGCGTTGGAAAACGAGCTTGAAGTCGCGCAGGCGCAGGGTCATGCCCATGCCGAACATGACGATGCCGAGCAGAATGGTAATCTTGGGGGCCGCCCATTTGAAGGTCCAGGGCTGAATAAGGGCGATGGCTGCCACGAGAATGACGAAAACAGCCATGTACTTGGAGATAAGTGAGCTAAGATTTTCTAATGATTTCATACAAATGCCTTCCTTTCGTAGATTGTTTACAATGTTACAGTTATTTTTTATAAAAGTCAATATAAAATGGCGCCAAAACAGCTGGTAAAAACAAAAAAACAGGGAATGTAATAGAATAAGGAAGTCCTGACTGCGGCAAAAATCAAGATTCTAGACCTTCCGTTGGCAACGGAACTGGTGGCAGAAGTCGGCCAAGGGGAACCGGTGATAGCCCTGCCGATTGTTGAGCAGACAGATTTACCCTATCAGTCCTAGCAGGAAGGGAAAATGCATGCCTGTGGACATGATTTTCATGCCGCCGCTGTTTTAGGTGCTGATTGGTTGCTGAAAAAGCAGGAAGCAGAGCTTCCAGGAAAGGTAATGCTTATTACCGTTACCCAGTTCCATGGCGGCAATACTTGGAATGTCATCCCGGGCAAGGTTCAGCTCGAGGGAACTGTCCGGACTAAGACACCAGAGGCACGGTCGGCAGGCCTTATTGAGCGGCAGGCACCGGCCTCCTTGGGCGGTGAGGATTTTGCCTATTATCTGGAAAAGATTCCGAGGATGTTCTCCCTTATTGGCACGGGCGTTGGCCCCGTCAACCATACCCCAAAGTTTCTTGCCGATCCGCAGGCACTTTTCCCGGCTGTGGATTATATGGCTCGTTTAGCTCAGGATGCACTTAGGCAGCAGGTGTGGCGGCGTTAAAAAGTATTTAGCGAAAATAATCTGTCGAAACGAGGCTCTTGCATTAATCCGTGCAAGAGCCTCGTTTTTGATGCAATAGGTGATGCGTTATTCAGGGATGCGCTATACCAGTGCGCAGGATGGTGCGTCGGAGTATTCGCTATCGGAAAAGATGCGTGTTCGGCTTCGGGGACTAAATCAGGATATTGTCAATTCACAGACAGGTGCTAATTTAGTTCGCACAGCAGAAGGTGGAATTCAGGAAATTATCGATAATTTGCGGGAAATGAAAGCTCTGGCGATTAATGCTGCAAATGATCATAACACCGATGTGGATCGGCAAATTATCCAGAAGGAGCAGGATTCGCGGTTAGCGGTTATTAATGAAATCGCGGCGACGACGAATTATAATGGCCGGTTGTTGTTGAATGGCAATTTGCGCCAGCCTGTTGAAGATGGTATGGTGAACAATGGAAGAAATACCCGGGCGGCTGCTATTGGAACAGATGCTCTTGAGTCTTCGAATGCGAATTTGGAGATTTCTGGATTGTCTTATCTGGAGGCATCGTGCGGAAATATCGAGATTTCTGCGCATAAGATATATGGAAAAATAACAACTGATAGCAATGGGCGAGGCGTATCAATTGGGCACTCTACTTTGGATAGGGCAAGCTCGGGACGTGTTGCGATAACAGCAAATTATATTTTTTTGGCGACAAAGACTGCGACGGCATCGAAGGGGAATTTTTCTGCAGGGGCTGGTTCTGGGGCAACTATATGGACAGATGGCGGCGCTACTGTAAATGGGGAAGCATTTAATATCGATGGCAGGAGTTATTCGTCGCTGTATACGAATCGAAATGTTTACGAATATGATGATGGAACAGTAGATGAAAATGGAATTTATCATGGGGAGGAACGTGAGGAAGAATATCCGGGATTAATTATCCATACGGGAACTATGGCCAACGAAAATCTTCGCATCTTTATCAATAGTATGGATACGAATACTATGGGGATTTCGGATATCCAGATGGACCCTTTTGAGAGAGCGTTGGAGGCGTTGTCAAAACTTGATGATGCCTTGGAGTATTCGCTTAATGAAAATACGTGGATGGGGCATATCAGACCAGATTGTCTTTTGTTATTGATAACTTGACGGTGGCCAGCGAGAGCACGCAGGCGTCTGAGTCGGTAATCCGCGATGTCAATATGGCGAAGGAGATGACAATATATCCTAAGAATAATGTCTTGAGCCAGTCGGCACAGGCAATGCTGGCGCAGGGCACGCCCCTAATGCTCCTGAAGCGTCTGTTCCGTTGTTACATCCTTAGCCTGAACGTTCGCCTGCTGGATAAAACTGATACGACTGTTTTGGAATTTTGTTCATCGCAGTTTCTTAATGGAGGGCATTCTGCTATAATAAGGGCTGGAATTACTTGATACGGATTGAGGTGCGAGAATGGAGTTTTTAGATGTACAGACGCTGGGATTTCTGGTTTTTTTTGGTTTTATGGCCTCGTTTATCGATTCGGTGGTGGGCGGCGGCGGACTTATTTCGGTTCCGGCGCTGATGTGGACAGGATTGCCGCCAGTAACCGTGCTGGGGACGGGTAAGGCGGCTGCTGTCATGGGGGCCCTTACGAGTTTTGTGGCCTTTGTGAAGTCGGGCAAGGTGGATATGTGGCTGATTAAGCGGCTGTTTCCTATTTCGCTGATTGGTTCGGGGATAGGTGTGCTGGCCGTTCGCATGATACCTTCGGATATTCTGCGGCCCTTGGTGGTGGTCATGCTGGTGGCAGTGCTCATCTACAGTATTGCCAAACGGGACTGGGGCCGGGAAAATCACTATGCAGGCATGTCCACGCGGCTGCTGATGCTTTCCTGTCTTGTGGCATTTTTATTTGGTTTTTATGATGGTTTTTTCGGCCCTGGGACGGGTTCGTTTTTGCTGTTTGCTTTTTTGCTGGTGGGCTTTGACTTTATCGGAGCGGCGGCCAATGCCCGGGCGCTGAATTTTGCCAGCAATATTTCGGCGGCGGTACTTTTCACGTATTTTGGCTTGGTGGATTTTTCCTATGCGATTCCCATGGGCCTGTCGATGATTGTGGGGGCTTGGTGCGGCGCACGTATGGCGCTTTCCAGGGGAACGGGATATGTGCGGCCGCTGTTTATCATTATGACAAGCATTTTGATTGGCAAGCAGTTGTTGGATTTGTTCAAATAAGGGGCGATGGTTTTGGCCGGGATACCGGATTATATGACATATGATTACCTGCGCAATCTGCGCAGGAATAACGCAGCCTGGCGGTTACTTACAGCCGACCAGGCTGCGTTTATTGCGGCCTTTTTTTACCGGGAGTTCATTGCCGGTAAGTGCCGTGGCATTGAGGCCCAGGAACTTTTGGAGCATTTGGATATGTTCCTCTACGATGCGCAACGGCAGACGGCTGGCGAAGCGTTTGGGCGTGCTCCTCAGGATTATTTGGAGATATGGTCTGATACGGAGCATGGCTGGTTGCGAAAATACGAATATCATGATGATTGGTATTATGACCTGACCGCTCCAGCCCAGAAGGCTGTGGAGTGGTTGGTGAGCCTGCACAAGCAGGACTTTGTCGGTACGGAGTCGCGGCTGCGCACAGTGTTTAATCTGCTGCATGAAATTGCCCGGGAAACGGATACCGATGTGGAGCATCGCAAGGCGTATCTTCAGGAACAGCAGAAAAAAATCGCGGCGGAGCTGGCGGAAATCGAGGCCAGCGGGATAGTAAAGCCGCAGCTGGATGATGTGCAGGTCAAGGAGCGCTTTTTGCAGGCGGAGGATACGGCCCAGGCAATATTGGCCGACTTCCGTGAGGTGGAGGAGAACTTCCGCGAGCTCACCCGCAAGGTTCAGGACGATGTGGTCAAGTGGACTCGGGGCAAGGGCGAATTGCTGGAAAAGATATTTAATGAGAGCGATATTATCCGCAAATCGGAGCAGGGACGAAGCTTTATGGCGTTTTGGCGTTATCTGATGCTGTCCCAGCAGCAGGAGGATTTCCGCGATACCATGGCGCAGATCAGCAAAGCAGAGCCTATCCGTGAATTGCTGCCAGAGCATTCCCTCATGGCCATCAACCGGGATTGGGTGCGGGCGGCCGGTTCGGTACAGCAGACGTTGGGGCAGCTCTCAGCCCAGCTGCGTCGCTATGTCGATGAAGCTTATTTGCAGGAAGAGCGGACGATTTATCAGCTGATTCAGCGAATCGAAACCAAGGCAGTGGAGCAGCGCGGTCAGCTGCCCAATGGCGATTTTACGGAAATCCGGGAGATTGCCCCCGCGGTGCAGCTGCCCATGGAACGCCGACTCTTTGCCCCACCCCAGGTGACTAAACTCGTAAGTCCTGTCTTGCAGGCAGGTGATGGGGAAGATGGTGAGTTGTCGGCTATTTTCAATCAGGTTATTGTCGACCGGCAGCAGCTGCAGGCAAATGTTTGCGACCTTTTGGCTGAGAGGCCGGAGGTTACCTTGTCTGAGGTGCTGGCGGTACATCCTCTGCAGCAGGGACTGCCGGAGCTTTTGGGTTATTTGGTGTTGGCCAGCCATGAGGAAGCGGAGGCCTTTGACAGCAGTGCGCTGGAGCGCATTTTATTTGAGCGCGATGGGCAAAAGCTTATCGCCGTTTGTAATCGAGTCGTATTTCGGAGGAAATAAAGGATATGGATTTGGATAATACTGCAGCCGATAGGGGAGAAAATCCCCAGGAGCAGGCTTTTTCACGGGCAGCAATCATGCTGCTCAAGGGAATTGTAAGCCGTGGCCGGGATGAAGCCCTGTGGCAGGATATTGTAGGCCGTCAGACGGAGTTGCGGGACTATTTCCGCCGCATTGGCCTTAAGCTTATCATCAATGAGCTTGACGAATACGCCTACCTGCGCCAGGAAGAGGGGAGTGGGCTTCCCCATATTGTGCCGCGCTATCCGCTTAGTTATAATCTGTCGATGCTGTTGGTACAGCTGCGCAAGGTCTTGGCGGAGTATGACCGGGCAGCTGGTGGTGACCGCGTCGTCATCAGCTTTGAGGATATTTTGCGCCGCATGGAGCCCTTTTTGCCGGTGCAAATCAATGAGATGAAATACCGTCAGTCGGTGGAGCATCTCATGCGGGGAGCTGTGCGCATGGGCTTTTTGCAGAAAATCAAGGGAAAGGATACGGATTACGAAGTTCGGCCGATTTTGCGCAACTTTGTGGATGCACAGTGGCTGGATGATTTTGCCCAGAAACTGGAGGCTTATGAACAGTACGGGCAGTCCCGTCATGACGAGCGGGCAGAAGAGGAAACGGAGGAAGGAGAGATGATGGATGAACTTATTCGAGACGACGACTGAGCTAAAAGACATCCCCCTCGGTTTCCGCCTGCAGCGCTTGGAGGTTTATAATTGGGGTACCTTTGATAAGAAGGTCTGGACGCTGGAACTGTCCGGGGACACGTCGCTGCTCACCGGTGACGTTGGTTCAGGCAAGTCCACACTGGTGGATGCTATCATCACGCTGTTGGTGCCACCGCGGAAAGTGACCTACAACAAGGCTGCTGATGCAAGTGCCAAGGAGCGCAGTCTGGCTTCCTACGTACGCGGTTACTATGGACAGAAGCGCACCGAAGATGGCGGCGGCCGTCCAGAAGCGCTGCGGGGCAAAGACCAGTACAGCGTCGTGCTGGGGGTGTTTTCGGACCGGAACTTTGGCCGCACGGTGACCTTGGCGCAGGTATTCTGGTTCCCTGACGAGGCGGCGGCTTCGCCGAAGCGTTTCTACGTGCTGGCCCAGAAGACCTTGTCGATAACGGAGCGGTTTTCGGCTATTGGCGGCGATATGCGCACCTTCCGCAAGCAGCTCGAACGCGATTCGTTTATCAAGACGTTCGATGATTATCCGCAGTATGGTCATGAATTCCGTAAGATTTTTGGCATTCGTCAGGTTCAGGCTATGGATCTGTTCCAACAGACGATTTCCATGAAGAAAGTCGACAGCCTCACGGGCTTCGTTCGTCAAAACATGCTGGAAGTGCCGGATGCGGAGCAGGAGGGCGAGGTCATGCTGCGGCTGTACCATGACCTGGAAGCAGCACATCAGGCGGTGGAACGGGCCCGGGAGCAGCAAAAATACCTGCAGCCCATTGAAAAACTCGGTCAGGAATATGCAGCAGCCGGCCGGAAACAACAGGAAAATGCCGTCATGCAGCAGCATTTGGCCAGTTGGTTTGCCGGTAAGGCTTATAAAGTCCAGGAGAGCATGCTGCAGCAGTCCGAGGCCAAATTAGCCGAACTGCAGAAAGCCTGGCAGGATGCCAAAGGCACCTGTGATGGCCTGCAACAGCAGCTGGACGGCGTCCACCGGGAAATGGCCCGTAATGGCGGCCAGCAGCTGGACGAGGTGCGTCACCAGCTGGAACTTTGTCAGCAGCAAAAGGGTCAGTGCGAGTTGGTGCGGGAAAAATATCAGCAGCAGCTTGATTTGATCGCGTTGGCGATGCCATCCTCGGCGGAGGATTTTCGCAGGAATCAGCAGACTATGCAGGAACGGCAGCAGTCCATCGAGCAGGAGCTGGAGGACTTGATGGCTGACAGTGGTGCCATCGAAGCCAATCGCAAAGAGGCCGTGGTGCTGGAAACGCAGCTGACGGAGGAAATCGAATCGCTGGCAAAGCGCAAATCGAATATCCCGAATAAATATGTCAAGATCCGCGAACAGCTCTGTGAGGATCTGGGCTTGGCGGAAGATGAGATGCCTTTTGCCGGGGAACTTATGGCCGTCAAGGAAACGGAAGCCGAATGGGAAGGCGCCTTGGAGCGGTTGCTTCATGGCTTCGGCATTTCTTTGCTGGTTTCCGATGCCCATTACGGTGAGGTCGCTGGCTGGATGGAGAAACACAATCTTCATGTGAAATTGGTGTATTTCCGCGTTTCGGACTACGTAGAATCCGTGGATATGGAAACTCTGCCTGAGGATGCCGCCTGCCGCAAATTGCAGCGAAAAGAAGAGTCGGCCTATTGCGATTGGCTGAGCAGTGAGCTTTATACCCGATTCCGCCATACTTGCTGTGAGACGATGCAGGAATTTCGTCAGGCGAAGTTCGCCCTGACCCGCAAGGGGCAGGTCAAGATTAACGGCCGCCGTCATGAAAAGGATGATCGCCGGGCCCTTGATAACCGCCGCGATTATGTGCTGGGCTTTTCCAACCTGCGCAAAATCCAATCCTTGCAGGAGGAGCGCGAGAACATTCGCGAAGAGCAGAAATTCTTCCAGCAGAAATTGCGCAAGAACAAAGCGGCGCAGAAAAAATTGCAGGGAGAAAAAGATGCCATTATGCTGGCAAGTCAGGTTCAGAGCTTTCAGGAGCTTGACATTGCGCCGCTGATCCAGCAGCTGGCAAAACTTCAGCAGCGGGTGGAAGAACTGCGGCAAAAGAACGATGTTTACCGCAAACTCCAGGAGGAAGAGCAGGGGCTGGTTCGTCAGGTGGCGCGCTGCCAGCAGGACGTAAGTTCCAAGCGGGATGAAGCCAGCCGGATTCAGGAGCGCTGCCGTGGTACCCGGGAACAGATGATAGTAGAAGCTGAGCTGATGAATGAGACGCCTGCTGAGGTGCAGTCCACGGTATATCCGCTGCTGGAACGCTATATGGCGGAGGCTTTGCCCGACCAGACTTTTGAACTGTCCAGCCGGCAGAAATTGCAGGCCCGCTTTGGTGCTTGGCTGCAAGAGGAAGGCCATCAGCAGGAAAATCTTCTTCGCCATCATGGCGAGGAGCTTACCCGGCTGATGACGGGGTTCCGGCAGCAGTGGCCGGAGGTGAGTGCAGACCTTCTCTGTTCCCCAGAGGCAGCAGCGGATTATATCGCCGTGCTCAATCGTCTGCGCACCGATGACCTGCCGAAGTTTGAAGGGCGGTTCCGCGAACTCTTGCGGGAAAACACCATTAACCAGATTGCGCTTTTCCAGACTCATTTGGAAAATACCTGCCAGGAAATTGAAGACCGCATTGCGCGAATCAATCGCTCGCTGGCGGAGATTGACTACAATGAGGGGCGTTATATCCAGATTGAATGCAGTCATGCAGTAAGTGATACGATACAGCAGTTCCGTCGGGACTTGCGGGCTTGTACCGATGATGCATTGACGGGGGCGGTGGATGACAGCTACAGTGAGCAGAAATTCCAGCAGGTGGCAAAGATATTAGAACGCTTGCAGGGGCGGCCGGGAAATACGGAATTAGATGCCCGCTGGCGGCGCGAAGTCATCGACGTGCGCAATTGGTATACCTTCGCGGCATCGGAGCGCTGGCGTGACCCAGCACCTGGAGAGGATGCCGAATACGAGCATTATACCGATTCGGGCGGTAAGTCAGGCGGTCAGAAGGAAAAACTTGCCTATACGATACTGGCAGCAAGTATCGTATACAATTTTGGCCTTGAAGGGAAGCGGGCAAGCGAGCAATCGTTCCGATTCGTGGTGATCGATGAAGCCTTCCTCAAGAGTTCGGATGAGTCGGCGCGGTTTGGTCTTGAATTGTTCCGCAAAATGGATTTGCAGCTGCTGGTAGTGACGCCTCTCTTAAAGATTGCGACGATTGAGCCCTTTGTGCGTCATGTGGGCTTTGTCTATCAAAAGGATGAGGAGCATAGGTCTTATTTGCGAAATTTGACGATAGAACAATTGCAGGCAGAAAAAATAGCGCATACCAGTAAGAAGTGAAGAATAACAACAGGTTTAAGGCATCTCATTTATGGGATGTCTTTTTTAATATAAATGACATCAATAAGAAAAGTGATAGTTTTCAGAATAGCGTAATGTAGATTCCTACCGACAAAAATCCTAAAACTTGTAGAATTGTACTATTGTGGTAGGTGCTGGCGCAGAGTATAATGAGCAAGTGTTGTTTTTCGAATGCGAAAACAGTTGAGTGTAGGAAAAAGGGGCTGGGGACGAGAATTGACAGTAAAGAGAAAGGTAGAGTGAAGGAATGCGATTAAAAGACGTTCGTATGGGTTACAAGATTATGGTGCTGGTTATTATCGGTATCATTGGTATGGTATCTCTCGGTTTATCGAGTTACCAGGGAATGAGCAAGGCAAGTGATGATCTCGACAATATGTATAGTCGCAAATTGCAGGCCACTCGTTTGCTCGGAACGGAAATCAGTCTCATGCGTGCGGTTAAGGTAAGTACCGTCAAGTATATCTTAGAACCGGGCGATGCCAAGGTAGAGGAATCGATTGATGTAAACATCCAGAAGTACGAGAGCTACTGGAGTGAATATAGATCGCTGGGAATGAGGGCCGATAAAGCCGCAGCGGAGATTCCGAATACGGAAGCCAAGTGGAACGAATTCAAGCAGGGGGTGCAGGAAGTCCGCCGCCTGGTGAAGGAAGGCAAGAAAGAGGAAGCCTGGAAGTATTTTCGCAAGGTCGAACTGACGACGGCTGAGGATTTGCTCAAGAGCCAGCAGGCTCTGCGCAAGATAGCTGATGATAATGCAGATATTCTCAACACCGAAATCAAGGAAAGCAATACCAGACATATCGAATTCTCTTTTATGGTGAATTTGGTGGCACTGACATTGCTGGTGGGGTTGGCTACTATTATTATCCGCGATATCACGGGGGCGCTTCATCGCGGCGTTGCCATTTGCGAAGCGATGAAGAAAGGTGATTTCCGCACTGATGGGGTAAATCACGTTGACCGTGGCGATGAGCTCGGGGCAATGGCTAATGCCCTGTTTGCTATGCGCAAGGAACTCAATGCTCTCATGCGTAGTGTCAGCGAGTCTTCCGAGCAGCTGGCAGCTTCTTCGGAGGAGCTTACGGCAAGTTCCAATCAGGCAGCGCAGGCATCTACGCAGGTGGCGCAGTCGGCTGGTGATGTGGTGAATACCGTCGAAAATCAGCAGAAGGCTGTTGCTAACAGCAATGAATCGGTGGCAAGAGTCCAGAGTGCTGTAGCCCATGTCAAAGAGCAGTCCCGCAAGGTGGCTGATAATTCCGCTTCGGCTGCAGAACGGGCAGAGGCTGGTTCGGTATCCATCGATGATTCGGTAGAGCAGATTAAGAGTGCGGAAGAGACGGTAAAAGATTCGGCAGAAGTCGTTGACCATTTGGGCGTACGTTCCCGAGAAATCGGGGAAATCGTCGACACCATGGCAGGCATTGCGGAGCAGACGAATCTCTTGGCACTTAATGCCGCTATTGAGGCTGCCCGTGCTGGTGAGCATGGCCGTGGCTTTACGGTAGTAGCAGAAGAAGTTGGTAAGCTGGCCCATGAATCCCAGGAATCGGCTGTCAAATCGATGCAGAGTGGCCGCGAGGCTGTCGTGTCCGGTGCCCGTTCGGTAGAAGAACTGCGCACGATGTTTGATGAGATCAATACGCTGGTCAAGGGCGTATCGAATCAGATTCAGACGGTTGATGCAATCCTTAAAATTGGCAATACAACTGTTTGGGGAAAAAAACAGGACTAACAGGGGGCAGAGGACGAGTTGGGATGTACGGACTACTGCAGAAAGGCGTGTGAGAAAATGAGATTGAAAGACATTAAGATGGGGGACAAGATTCTCGTCTTGGTAATGGTAGGAATTATCGGTATGGCTGCCAACAAATACGAAGAGAACTGGGCCAAGTATAAAGTTATCGGTATGCAGTCTGAGCGTGCAGCTGCGGAAATTCCCAATACCGAGGCTTTGTGGGCGAAGTATATGAAGGAAGTCCAGAACGTCAAAAATCTGGTGGCTGAAGGCAAGCAGGATGAGGCTTGGAAAGCGTACAAAAATATTGAGGATACGACGGTAAAAGATCTGCTCAAGAGCTTGCAGGGCTTGCGCTAGGTGGCCGATGAAAACGCAGAGAACCTGAACAATGATATCAAGGCTAGAAACAGTCAGCAGATTGCATTCTCTACGATTCTCGTATTGGTGGCTTTTGCCATTTTGGGCGGCCTCTCAGTTATCATCATCCGTGACTTTACGGAATCCTTGGGAAGAGCAGTAGCTGCCTGCAATAAGATGCGTGATGGGGACTTCCGTACGGCTGGCCAGAGCATTGTAGATCGTGGCGATGAATTGGGATAGATGCTTACAGCACTGGCACAGATGCGTGGGGAACTCACGAAGCTTATGCGTAATGTCAGCGAGTCTTCTGAGCAGCTGGCAGCTTCTTCTGAGGAACTTACGGCAAGTTCCAATCAGGCAGCGCAGGCTTCTACCCAGGTAGCACAGTCGGCTTCGGATGTCGTGAATTCGGTGGAAGACCAGCAGAAAGCTGTGGTTAAGAGCAACGAGTCCGTAGAGCGGGTTCAGCAGGCAGTAAGCCATGTCAAGTCACAGTCGGCAAAAGTGGCGGATAACTCGGCATCGGCTGCCCGCCGTGCTGCTGATGGCTCGGTGGCTATTGGTGAATCGGTGGAACAGATTCGTAGTGTAGAAAAAAAGGTAAATGGTTCGGCAGAAGTCGTCGACCGTCTTATCAAGGACATCCAGCGCGATACGGAGGATGGAGTTGATTCGATGCGGAATGGCCGCGAAGCGGTGGTCGCTGGGGCACGTTCCGTTGAAGGTCTGCGTTCGATGTTCGACGAAATCAATGGCCTGGTCAATGGCGTATCGCAGCAGATCCATACCGTGGATGAGGCGGTAGAAGCTATGGCGGCTGAGTCGAAAGCGATTACGACAGAGGTGGCAAACATCAGGAAGCCTTGGCAAAATTCAAATTCTAATAACTTCTAACGGGTGTTTTTCTTGGCATGGCCAGGGAGAAAGGCCCGTTTTCAAAAATATAAATAAATTAAAACAATTTAAAACAGATAACAAAACGGTTGAAAAACGAGGAAAGTAATATTATAATATAGATAAAAAAATATACCTATTGAATAATGGATTAAGGAAATGTACAAGGAAAGAGAGGGAG
>CALYVJ010000021.1 GCA_945494195.1 uncultured Selenomonas sp.
GCAAGCATATCTTTGTATACGGGGGAAATTTACCGAGAACTTCTTGACACATACCAGGGAAATGGTTTACTTGTAATTAAAAATACATTATGCTATAATTCTGTTTTAGTGAAACATGATTGGAATTTATCGCGTATAAAGGAGAAGGGGAAATGGGAGTCAGAAAAAAATTTATCGTGCTGGCTGGTATCGTAGGAGCGTTGATGGCGATGGTGTCCGTCATCGGTTACTATCTAGCAAGTTCTGACTTGCAACAGAGCATCGATAATGAGTTGCAGACAGTGGTTGCCAAAGAGGTGTCCGAAATGGATGGCTGGCTTATGGCTAAGCAGTTGTCGACCGCGCATACGGCCAATGTCATGACGGCGTATAATGGGGACAAGGCCAGCATGCAGACCAATGCAGCTCTGCAATCGGCATCGTCGGAGGCCGATGTCATGGGGGTCACGCTGGGCATGGAGGATAAGTATTTCGCTTCCTCTACCGGTGGTAATCTGACTGGCAAAAAAGATCCGACCCAGCGGCCCTGGTATCAGCAGGCTAGAAAGGACGATAAGGTCGAGTTCACCGATGCGTATGTCGATGCCATCACAAATAAGCTCATCATCTCAGCCATTGCGCCGGTCAAGGCCAATGGACAGTTCGTCGGGGCGGTCTGTAACGATATCTCGCTGGATGCTCTTGAGGATCAGGTCAAGAATATCGATTACCATGGCGAAGGCCAGGGAATCATCATGGAAAAGACCGGCAATATCCTTGCAACAGCTGGTCTTGGCAAGCCTATGCAGAATTTTGCTGAGTTGAATGGTTTCGGTGAGCATTTCAAGGAGATGCAGGGCAGGGAGTCGGGCTACTTCACGACAAGCAGTGACGGCAAGGACGTCGTATTTGCCTATGCCAAGGTGCCTTCCACGGGATGGCTTATTGGTATTGCGGTGCCGGAGGATTTCGTGTTTGCTGCCCTCAGGCACATGCGCTGGGTGTTTGGTCTGTTGACCCTGGTGGGCTTTGCGCTGATGATGTTTGTTTGCCAGTATTTTGCTCAGAAAATCACGCGCCCGATTTTCGGTCTTAATGAGCATGCAGTTCAGCTGGCGGAAGGAAACCTGCGCCTGTCGGACCTGCCGGTGGAAAGTGCCGATGAGATCGGCCAGCTCACCCAGGCCTTCAACATCATGAATAAGAACATCCGTAATCTCATCCAGAAGATGAGCGCCGCTGCTGAGCAGGTGGCGGCATCCTCCGAGGAGCTTACGGCAAGTGCCCAGCAGTCGGCTGAGGCTGCCAATAGTGTGGCAGTGTCCGTGGGGGATGTGGCCCAGGGGGTCAGCGATCAGGCTGTTAGTGTAGACAATGCCAAAAATGTAGTCGAGGAAGTGGTCGGTCATATCGGTGATGTGGCCAAGGGGATGGAGCATGTCAATGCGCGTACCAATGAGACTAACGATACGGCGGCAGCGGGCAGTGCACTCATGCAGTCGGCGATGGAAAAGATGGCTTTGCTCGAGCAGGCATCCCAGGAATCGGCAGCCATAGTATCGCAGCTGGGCAAGAACAGTGAGCAGATCGGCAAGATCGTGGAGACGATCTCGGCCATTGCCGAGCAGACAAACCTCTTGGCCCTCAATGCAGCTATCGAGGCAGCCCGGGCTGGGGAGCAGGGCCGCGGCTTTACGGTGGTGGCGGAGGAAGTCCGCAAGTTGGCCGCTGAATCCCAGGAAGCAGCCGAAGACATCAAGCGTCATATCACAACAATCCAGAGCGACACGAACCAGGCGGTGGGCTCCATGGAGTCCAGCACGGAGCAGATCAAGCTCGGCACCGATGCAATCCGCGAGGTCGGTGATCAGTTCGGTCGCATCATTGCCAAGGTCCATGATATCAAAGAAGAAGTGGAGAACATGAATGCGCGGGTGCATAAGGTTTCCGATGGTGCCAACTCCATTGTCGGCACTATGGAGGAAATCGATGAGGTCAGCAGCAAGACGGCTGCCCATACCCAGACGATTTCGGCGGCAACAGAAGAACAGTCGGCATCCACGGAGGAAATCGCCTCGGCTTCGCAGGCGTTGGCCAATATGGCAACAGAGTTACAGAACGCGACGGCGAAATTCAAGTTCTGATGACAAGATATTATATTGATAGAAAGTATAAAGACGTGCTATAATAAAACGTGAGATTTGTCTTTGAGGCGGGGAGCATTTCCCCACCGGCGGTATAGCCCGCGAGCCCTTGGGAGCATGATCCGGTGAGATTCCGGAGCCGACCGTATAGTCGGGACGAGAAAAGGCATGTTGTTTTGCATGCAGTCTAAGCCAGCGGGAAGAGAAATCTTTCGCTGGCTTTTTTAGTCTCAATCACAAACCTAAGATAAAGGAATCTGAGGTGATACGATTGCAAGATGAAGATTTTATGCGCGTGGCCCTGCAGATGGCCCGCAATGCGGAGGGGCGCACTTCGCCGAATCCGCTGGTGGGAGCCGTGATCGTAAGGGATGGCCGCATCGTGGCGGCTGGCTGGCATCGCAAGGCCGGCACGCCCCATGCGGAGGTCCATGCCCTGAACATGGTAGGGGACCTGGCCCGCGGTGCGACGCTTTATGTGACCTTGGAGCCCTGTGCCCACTATGGCCGTACGGGCCCCTGTGCCAAGGCGGTGGCTGAGGCGGGCATTGCCCGGGTGGTCATTGGCATGCGGGACCCCAATCCTCTGGTGGCAGGCAAGGGCATCAAGATTTTAGAAGATGCCGGCGTCGAGGTGGTCTGCGGTGTGCTGGAGGAAGAGGCCATTGCGCTGAACGAAGTGTTCCTCAAGTGGATTACCACGAAGCTGCCCTTTGTGGTGCTCAAGACTGCCATGACGCTTGACGGCAAGATTGCAACGGCTGCGGGGGAGTCCCAGTGGATTACCAATGAGACGTCGCGGCGCCGGGTCCACGAGCTGCGGGATATCTACGACGGAATCCTGGCAGGAATCGGCACGGTGCTGAAGGATGATCCGAGCCTTACGACGCGGATTCCGGGGCGCGAAGGGAAGAACGCCATCCGCATCATCGTGGACAGCAAGGCGCGCACGCCGCTCACGGCCAAGGTCGTGACGGATGGGGCAGCGCCGACTATTGTGGCCGTTACGGAGCAGGCTCCTAAGGAGCGCGTGCAGGCGCTGCAGGATGCTGGCGTTGAAATCCTTACGGCGGGCAGCGGCGAGCAGGTTGACTTAAAGCTCCTTATGGCAAAGCTTGGCGAGCGGGAAATCTGCTCGGTATTTGTCGAGGGCGGCGGCCGCGTGAACTATTCGCTGCTGGCGGCAGGTCTCGTGGACAAGGTCCATGCCTTCATTGCGCCCAAACTGATCGGCGGCCGCGAGGCGCTGACCCCGGTGGAGGGCGAAGGCTTGGCAAGGCTTGCCGATGCCGTCGAGCTCACGCGGGTGACGACGGAGCCGCTGAATGGCGATATTCTGCTTACAGGCTATGTGGCGCGGAGGTGAGACGTTGTTTACAGGAATCATTGAAGAGGTGGGGTATATCCGCCGCATCGGCGGCGGGCAGCTGGCCATTGACTGCCAGAAGGTGGTGGGCGATGCAGCCTTAGGGGACAGCATTGCCGTAAATGGCGTCTGCCTTACGGTGACCTCGTTTGATAAGAATCATTTTACGGCGGATGTGATGCCCGAGACAATCCGGCGCACGTCGCTTTCGGAACTTTCCAAGGGCAGCCCCGTGAATCTTGAGCGGGCACTGACCCTTGCCAGCCGCTTGGGCGGACATATCGTCAGTGGACATATCGATGGCACGGGCGAGATCCTTTCTTTCAAAGAGGAGGGGAATGCCATCCTGATGAAGATTGCGGCGGGCCCGGAACTTCTGCGCTATATCGTGGAAAAGGGTTCGGTGGCCCTCGATGGCATCAGCCTGACGGTGGCAGCCGTGACGGGCTCTGATTTTACGGTGAGCCTCATCCCCCATACCCGGGAGGTCACGAATCTCGGCAGCAAGAAGGCGGGCAGCAGGATAAATATTGAAACCGATGTGCTCGGCAAATACGTGGAAAAGATGCTGGCGGGCAGCGAAGGGCAGAAAAACGCCGGCGGGCTTTCGCGGGCATTTCTGCTGGAGAACGGTTTTTAAGTGAAGGAGAAAGATTATGGCAGATTTTGCAACAGTAGAGCAGGTCATTGAAGATATTAAGAATGGCAAAATGGTAGTGGTCGTCGACGATGAAGACCGCGAGAACGAAGGCGACCTCATCGTCGCCGCCGCTACGGTGACCCCCGAAGACGTCAACTTCATGGCCAAATACGCCAAGGGTCTCATTTGCACGCCGATTGACGGCAAGCGCCTCGATGAGCTCAACATCGGCCAGATGGTGGTCAACAACACGGACAATCATGAGACGGCGTTCACGGTTTCCATTGACGCCCATGAGACGGATACGGGCATCTCGGCTTATGAGCGCTGCCTGACAATCCGCAAGCTCTTAGATCCGAAGGCGCGTCCTTCGGACTTCCGCCGTCCGGGCCATGTGTTCCCGCTGCGTTCCGTGGAGGGCGGCGTTCTGCGCCGTGCCGGCCATACGGAGACGACCACGGACCTGGCGCGTCTGGCTGGTTTCTATCCGGCCGGTCTCTGCTGTGAGATTATGGATGACGACGGTCACATGATGCGCACGCCGAAACTCATCGAGTTCGCCAAGGAGCATGGCCTGCACATGATTACGGTACAGGCCCTCATCGAGTACCGCAAGCGTACCGAGTCCTTTGTGGAGCTGGTGGCTGATGTGGATTTCCCCAGCAAGTTCGGTCATTTCCGCATCAAGTCCTACGAGAGCAAGCTGGACGGCAAATGCCATCTGGCCATCGTCAAGGGCGACGTCAAGGGCAAGAAAGACGTGCTGGTGCGCGTCCATTCCGAGTGCCTGACGGGTGATGCGCTGGGCTCCATGCGCTGCGACTGCGGCGACCAGCTCCATGCGGCGCTGGAGAAGATCGAAAAGGCTGGCGAGGGCGTCGTGCTCTACATGCGCCAGGAAGGCCGTGGCATCGGCCTGGCCAACAAGATGCGGGCCTATGCCTTGCAGGATAAGGGCCGCGATACGGTGGAGGCCAATGTGGAGCTCGGCTTTGCTCCGGACCTGCGCGACTATGGCATCGGTGCCCAGATCCTGGCGGACCTTGGCCTTACCAGCATCCGGCTGATGACGAACAATCCGGCCAAGCGTGCCGGCCTTGAAGGCTATGGTCTCAAGATCACCGAGCGCGTGCCGCTGATGATCCATGCCAATAAATTCGACAAGAACTATCTGACGGTCAAAAAGGTCAAGATGGGCCATCTCTTGAACGAAGAGACGCTGAAGTAAGGAAACGATTAGGAGGTAATATATCATGGCAAATGTAATCGAAGGGTTTATTACGGCAAAAGGGCTCAAATTCGGCATCGTCGTCGCCCGTTTCAATGAGTTCATCACGAGCAAGCTTTTGAGCGGGACGCTCGATACGCTCCATCGTCATGAGGGCAATGATGAGGACATCGATGTGGCTTGGGTGCCGGGTGCATTCGAGATCCCGGTGGTGGCCAAGAAGATGGCAGAGAGCGGCAAATACGATGCCGTCATCTGCCTCGGTGCTGTCATCCGCGGTTCGACGACCCATTACGACTACGTCTGCAATGAGGTATCCAAAGGCACGGCACAGGTTGGCATGCAGACGGGGGTGCCGACGATCTTCGGCGTCGTGACGACGGAGAACATCGAGCAGGCTGTGGAGCGCGCTGGCACGAAGGCTGGCAACAAGGGCGTCGACAGCGCTATGGCCGCTATGGAAATGGCGAACCTGCTCAAGAAAATCGGTTAATTGCGTTTAGGAAAGAAGCTGAATTTCGATGAAAATTGGTATTATCACTGACACCCATGGGCATGAGGGGGCTTGGCAGACGGCTTTTGACAAGGCCTTCCATGATGCGGATATGATCCTGCATGCAGGGGATGTGCTCTATCACGGCCCGCGCAATCCGATGAAGGCCGACTACAATCCGGCGGGCCTCGTGGCCAAGATCAACAGCTGCCCGGTGCCGGTCATCATCGCCAAGGGCAACTGCGATTCGTCCGTCGATGCCAGCTGCCTGGAGCTGCCCGTGCAGGCACCCTATGCCTATGTGGTTTACGAGGGCCTGCGCATCATCGTCACCCATGGCGACAGCGTCATGACCGATGAGGAAAAGGACAAGATGGCGGCGCATCTGAAGGCGGATCTCTTCATCAGCGGCCATATCCATACGACGGTGCTCGAAAAGCGCGGCCAGACGGTGTTTTTGAATCCTGGCTCGGCGGCGCTCTCGAAGCGTGAAGATGGCCGCAATACCTATGCGGTGCTCGAAGACCGTACAATCCGGATTTATGATATCGATACCGACGAAGTATTGATGCAGTATACGATTTAAGTATTAGCCTTCCCCTTTTGGGAAGGTGCCCCGCAAGGGGCGGATGAGGTTAGAGGAAAACCTCATCTGTCAGACTTTGTCTGCCACCTTCCCCAGCGGGGAAGGCTTTTTTAGGAAGGAAATAATCATGAAAGACCATTTAGTAAAAGCAACGGCTGAGGGCGTGCGCATCTATGCGGCGGTCACGACGGATCTCGTCAACGAGGCCATCCGCCGCCATGACTGCTATCCCGTAGCGGCAGCAGCCCTGGGCCGCACGATGACGGCAGCGCTCTTGATGGCAGCCAACCTCAAGAACAAAGAGGCGCTGACGATAAAATTTGATGGCGATGGCCCGCTGGGCAAGGTGACGGCTGATGCAACGCCGGAGGGCTTTGTGCGCGGCTATATCGACGAGCCCCATGTCAACCTGCCCCTCAACAGCCTCGGCAAAATCGATGTGGGCGGCGGTGTCGGCAAGGGCATGGTGTCGGTCACGCGGTTCACGGGACTCAAGAATCCCATCACGGGCAGCACGGAGATCACCGATGGCGAGATCGCCGACGACCTCACGAAGTACCTCTACGTCTCCGAGCAGACGCCGTCCAGCGTCGGCCTGGGTGTGCTGGTGAATCCTGACTTCAAGTGCATCGGTGCGGGTGGCTTCATCATTCAGCCGCTGCCCGATGCCACCGACGAATGCATCGATAAGCTCGAAGCCAACCTGCGCAAGGTCAACTCCGTTTCCCATATGGTCGAGCGCGGTCTTGATGCCAAGGGCATCATTGCGGAACTCTTGCAGGGCTTTGAGGTCAACTATATGACGACGACAGACCTGGCGTTCAAATGCCAGTGCTCGAAGGAGCGCATCAGCGAAGTGCTGCTGAGCCTGGGCAAGGCGGATCTCCAGTCCCTGGTCGACGATGGCCAGGCCGAGGTCTGCTGCCACTTCTGCAATGAGAAGTACGAGTTCACAGGCGAGGAACTCCAGGCCATCTTTGACGAGTCAGAAAAGCGCCGCAAGTGATATGACCGAAGAAATCTTTCCTTTCGCGGGGCAGGTCAACCGTCAGATCAGTGAGCGGGTGAACAGTGCGGAAAGCACCGTCAAGAAGCATGTCTATGTTATCTGCAAGAAGATGAATGTGCCCAATCGCGCTTCGGTGATGTGCCGCTGCGTATTGGAAGGTGTGATGCCCCAAAGCATTTGATTGGCTTTGGGCATCACGCCTTTTTTATAAAAAAATAAAGAAAGCGAAAGAGACGAGCTCTTTCGCTTTCTTTATGATATATCAGCTTTTGATATTATGCGCAAATTAGAGGGCACGCTGAACCTTACCGGAACGCAGGCAGCGCGTGCAGACGTTGACGCGTTTGACCTCACCGTCAACAACAGCGCGGACACGCTGGATGTTCGGTTTCCAAGCACGTTTCGTCTTCAGGTGGGAATGGCTGACGTTGTTACCGGACAGCTGACCCTTTGCACAAACTTCGCAAACACTTGCCATGTGTTACACCTCCTAAACGTAGGAGCATAGTTACCCCTAACAACACAATACAAGTATTCTAGCATAAATTCCAGCAGGTTGCAAGTAGAAAACCTTGACAGGCGGGAATTATTTGATAATTTTTTCAAGCTGATCGAGACACTGGGAGAATTTCCTGAAGGTGATGGCAAAGGGCTCGCGGCTCGTCATATCGACGCCGGCATTTTGCAGCAGCTTGATGGAATAGTCGCTGCCGCCGCTGGCGAGGAAGCCAAGATATGCCTGCTGCGCAGGCTGGCCCTGGGTACGGACTTTCTCCGACAGCGTCATGGCAGCGGCATAGCCCGTTGCATATTGGTAGACGTAGAAGGGGCGGTAGAAGTGCGGGATGCGCGACCACTCGGCGCGCAGTTCGTTGTCGAGCACGACGTCGTCGCCGTAATACTTCCGGTTGAGGTCCATCCAGATGCCTTCGAGCTTGTCGGCGGTCAGTGCTTCGCCCTTTTCGACAGCCTCGTGGGTGAGCTTTTCGAACTCGGCAAAGAGCACCTGGCGGAATACCGTCGTGCGGATCTGCTCGAGGTAGAGATTCAGATAGTAGAGGCGATCTTTCTCGCCGGCGTGCTCCAGCATGTATTCAAGCAGCAGGTTTTCGTTGGTGGTGGAGGCGACCTCGGCGCAGAAGATCGTGTACTCGGAATTGGTGTATTCCTGGTTCTTGGCACTGTAGAAGCTGTGCATGCTATGGCCCATCTCGTGGGCGAGCGTCGAGATGGCATCATAGGTGTCGTGCCAGCTCATGAGCACGAAGGGATGGACGCCATAGACGCCCCAGGAGTAGGCACCACTGCGCTTGCCTTCGTTTTCCAGGCGGTCCACCCAGCCGCCGTCAAGGCCTGCAAAGAGGTCGGCAAGGTACTGCTGGCCGAGGGGGGCCAGGGCCTCCTTCAAGATGCTGCGGGCCTCGTCGTAGGTATAGGGCGTTTTCGGTTTTTCTACCACAGGCACGTAGAGGTCATACATATGGAGCGCATCGACACCCAGGAGTTTCTTCTTGAGTTCCATATAGCGATGGAGCTCGGGCAGGAATTCGTGGGTGACGTTTATGGTCTGCTCGTAGACGCTTACGGGGATGTTGCCTGCATCGAGGGCCGCGGCAAGCATCGAGGGATATCTGCGGGTGGTGCTTAGGAACTGGCTGCTCTTGACCGAGGAACTGTAAAGGCTCGCAAAGGTATTGCGGTAGGAAAGATAGGTGGTAAAGAGCTTGTGGAAGGCATCGGCGCGCACCTTGCCGTCCTGGGAGCGGATGAACTGCATATAGCGGCTCTCGGAGAGCGTGGTGAGTTTGCCGTCTTCCCCCAGGGTGTCGGGGAACTTCATGTCGGCATTGGTCATGACCGTGTAGGTGTTGCGGGCCGTGGCACGGATTTCGCCGGTGCGGGCGAGAAAGGCTTCCTGCTCGGTGGTCAGCACATGTTCTTTGCCCCGCAACAGGTCCTGGAACCGGAAGCTGTATTTGGCAAGCCCCGGTAGCGCATCTGCCATCGTGCGGAGCGTCTCTTCGGGCAGGGACAAGAGCTCGGGCTCGATGAAGGCGCAAGCTGCTGAGGCCTTGTCGAGGAGCGGCAGGCAGCTGGCCGTATCGGCCTGGTATTCCTGATTGGCCGTGTCGGTATCGGCCAGCATGCGGGCGTAGGCAAAGACAGCGCTGAGGCTGATCTCCATCGTGTCGACGGCGGTCAGGCAGTCAAGGAGCTGCTGCGGATCTGCAAGCTGTCCGGCAAACTGCTGGATCTTGGCCAGCTGGCCCTCGATGGCGTCGCGGGCTTTCTGCCAGTCGGCGCGGGTGGCAAAGATATCGTTGAGGTGCCATTTGTCTGCCGCAGGGATGTCCTCGCGGCGGGCCAGTTTATTTTGACTTGTCATAGTATCGTCCTCTCTATTAGAAAGTTGTTCTCAATTATTATAACACATACCAAGCACAATCGTAATGTGGTAAAATAAGTAGATATTATGTATACGGCTTATTTCTATAGTGAGGAGAAAGATTTTGACAGAAGATATTTTGTGGCTGGGCATCAATGCGAAGTATTCGCACACGTCGCTGGCCATCCGTTATCTGCGCGAGGCCGTGCCGGGCTCGCGGATCTTGGAGCTTACCATCAACCACCAGCTTTTGGACATGCTCGGCGAAATCTATGAGCAGCAGCCCAAGGTGCTGGGGATTTCGTGCTATATCTGGAACATCGAAGTGGTGAAGCGGCTGCTGCGGCTGCTGCCAGCGGCTCTTCCCGATACCATCATCATCTGTGGCGGCCCGGAGGTTTCCTATGGCTCGGCAGCTTTCCTGGGGGAATTCCCGATGGTCGACTATGTCCTGCGGGGGGAGGGCGAAGCGTCAATCCGCGCCTTGACAAGTCAGCTTCTGACAAGTCAATTTGACCGGTCAAAAGTCAATGACGCCCTTGACCAGTCAGAAATCCGCGGCGTTGCCTGGCGCAGCAATGCGGGGGGCATCCATGAGGGCTGTGATGTGACGGTGCCTGACCTTACGGAGGTACCCTTTGCTTACCGTGCGGAGGAGATGGCAGACATCCGGGAGCGCATCCTTTACTACGAGACATCCCGGGGTTGTCCCTTTTCCTGTGCCTACTGCCTGTCCTGTGCGACGGCGGGGGTGCGCTACCTGCCGCTGGCGCGGGTCTTTGCCGAGCTGGATTTCTTCGTGGAGCATGATGTGCGGCAGGTCAAGTTCGTCGACCGCACTTTCAATGCCAAGAAAAGCCATTTCCTGCCGATATTGAAGTATCTGCTGGCCCTGCCGCAGTCCTGCCGCACGAATTTCCACTTCGAGGTGGCCATCGATTATCTCGACGAAGAAGTGCTGACGGTGCTGAGCCAGCTGCCCAAGGGGCGCGTGCAGCTGGAGATCGGCATCCAGTCGACGAATGTGCAGACACTCAAGGCTGTCTCCCGCGTCAATCATTGGGAGGATATCAAGGCGCATATCCATCGCATCATGAGCTTCCATAATATGCATCTGCATGTGGATCTCATCATCGGCCTGCCCGGGGAAGGCATGGATTCCTTCCATCGTTCCTTCAACGATGTTTATGACTTGCAGACGGATATGCTGCAGCTGGGCTTTTTGAAATTCCTCAAGGGCGCGGCGATGATGGAGCTCGTGACGCCCTATGGGTACCAGTACATGCCTATGGCTCCCTATGAGGTGCTGGTGACCGATGCCTTGAGCTATGGCGAGATCCGCTGGTTCCACAGCTTCGAGATGGTCTTCGAGCTCTACTACAACGCGGGGCGCTGCCGCAAGACGGCCGCCTATATCATCCGCGAGCAGGAAGCAGGGGATGCCTTTGCCTTCTGGCAGAAATTCACCGATTGGTGGGAGGAAAAAGGCTTCCATAAGATTGGCCACAGCACGAAGAATCTCTATGGCTACCTGCGGGATTTTGCCTGCGCGGTCTACAAGCTGGATGAGGCACTGTTGGACAATCTCCTGCGCTTTGACGCACTGCTGGCCGATGGCGGCCGCATCCGTCCCGAGAACCTCGACTGGAACCGCCAGAAGTATCAGGAAATCACCACAGACTTCTGGAAAGGTGCCCCGAGCCGCGTGCGTAAGTATCTGCCGGATTACGGATTCACCAATTGGCGGGACATCAAAAAGAAGTATCATATCGAAATCTTTGCCTGCAATATACTCGCAGCAGAAGACGGAACATTGACCGGTCAACGGACGGCGGTATTATTTGACTACACGGCGGGCGAACCGGTATGTCAAAGGATAAGCTTGGCAATCGATGACATGGCGGCTCAGTGATCAGTTTGGATGGCAAAAAGAAAAAAAGTGTGTAGGATATATGGTAGTTTTAAGGCCTTTTGCGTTGTATGATGCGGCAACGATTCAGAAAAAGCGATATCCAGCGAAAGCACGGGCGGAAATTGAGCAACTGATCCGTGCGTGGAACAAGGAAACATATTCCGGCAAGCGGTTTGCGATGCTGGCCATCGTGCATGACGATGAGCCTGTGGGCTTTTGCTCGTGGTTTGAACATACCAAAAGCGTTGTTTCCTTTGGGGTAGACGTATGGGAAGGCGAACGGAAAAAGGGCTATGCGTTTATGGCGCTGACCCAGCTGGAGGAATGCGTGCGGGAAAAGGGATTCGCCATTGTGCAAGATCAGGTAAGGGCGGACAATGTGGCGAGCATCCGGCTGCATGAAAAATTGCAGTTTGAAACGGACGGATATGTCTACAGAAATCAAAAAGGTGGAAAGGTACTGTTGTTTTTAAAAGTGCTGACACCGGAATCATGAGCACGGAAAGAAGAGCTGGTGGCAGCTCTTTTTTCGTGTGTTCGTGTTGATGAGGAATTATATGTTACAATAAAAAATGTTTTATGAGATAAAAAACGATTCGAAGGGGAATAGGATATGGAACATGATAGATATAAGACTTTTTCGGATTATTTGAAGGAGCGTTATGGGGAGAAGGTCTATAAGCTGCCAGTGGCCTTGCCGGT
>CALYVJ010000022.1 GCA_945494195.1 uncultured Selenomonas sp.
GGGGGATAACCCACGGGGCTGTGTTGCGGGATAAATTCAATAAAGCGGAATCGCGGCAGGATTTTTTAGATATAATTGATGAATTCTTTTAAGAACAGTTTCACAAAGAAACGTGGAACAAAGGGAGTATAATAGTATGGCAGAAGAAAAAAAATCCATATGGAGCCAGTACAGTGAAAAAGAAAAGCAGGAGCTGGAGAAACTCAACCAGGGGTATCGTGAATTCTTAAGCAAATGCAAGACAGAGCGCGAAAGCGTAATCGAGGCGGTCAAGCAAGCTGAAGCTGCTGGTTACCGGGATCTCTTTGAGGCGGTAAAAAGCGGTGAAACACTTTCCGCTGGGGATAAGGTGTATGCGGTCAATATGAAGAAGGCATTGGTGCTGTTCAATATTGGTGAAGAGCCGCTGGAGCAAGGTATGAACATCCTCGGAGCTCATATCGATACCTGCCGTTTGGATGTGAAGCAGAATCCGCTTTACGAAGATGGCGGTCTGGCTTACCTCGATACCCATTACTACGGTGGCATAAAGAAATATCAGTGGGTTACCCAACCCTTGGCCCTTCACGGGGTAGTGGCCAAGAAGGATGGCCGTGTTATCGATATCTGCATTGGGGAAGACGAGGCGGACCCGGTATTTTGTGTTACGGATCTTTTGATTCATCTTTCCCAGGAACAGATGAAGAAAAATGCCGCTAAAGTCGTGGAAGGGGAGGACTTGGATATCCTCGTAGGCAATTATCCGTTGAAAAAAGATGATAAAGAATCGGTCAAAGAAGGCGTCTTGAAGCTTATCAAGGATAAGTACGATATCGAAGAAGAGGACTTCCGGTCGGCAGAACTGGCTTTAGTGCCGGCAGGAAAGGCCCGTGAATTGGGTTTTGACCGCAGCATGACGCTGGCCTATGGACAGGATGACCGCGTTTGTGCTTATACGTCACTGGTGGCAATGCTGGCAACGGGCAGAATGCGCCGTACTGCTTGCTGCCTGTTGGTGGACAAAGAAGAAATCGGCAGTGTCGGTGCAACGGGAATGCAGTCCCGCTTCTTCGAAAATGTGGTGGCAGAACTGCTGAATGCCTGTGGGGGTTACAATGACCTTGCCTTACGCCGTACGCTGGCGAAATCCAAAATGCTCTCCTCGGATGTTTCGAGTGCATATGATGCCTTGTATGCCAGTGCTTATGATAAGAAGAATGTTTCCTATCTTGGCAAGGGGATGGTGTTCAATAAGTTTACTGGAGCACGTGGCAAGTCGGGGTCCAATGATGCCAATGCGGAGTATCTGGCAGAACTTCGCCGCATTATGGATGATGGTAATGTCCATTATCAGCTGGCCGAACTGGGAAAGGTCGATTTGGGCGGTGGTGGAACCATTGCTTACATCATGAGCCTTTATGGCATGCAAGTCATTGATAGTGGCGTTGGCGTCATGAGTATGCATGCACCTTGGGAGGCTACTAGTAAGGTGGACGTATATGAAGCCCGCAAGGGTTATACGGTGTTTTTGCAGAACGCCTGATGCAAAAAGAAACGCTATTCGCAGTTGCGAATAGCGTTTCTTTTTTATGAAGCAGAAAGCCCAAGGACTTAATCTTCGATTGCCGTTTCAAGAGCAATTTTTATCATGTCATTGAAGGAAGTCTGACGTTCTTCTGCCGAGCAAGCTTCGCCAGTCAGCAGATGATCGCTGACTGTGAAGAGAGCCAAGGCCTGTACATGTGCCTCCGCAGCCAGCGTGTAGAGGGCTGCTGCTTCCATCTCAACAGCCAGAACACCGTACTTGCGGAGTTTCGCGCTGTCGATTTCATCGTCATAGAAACGGTCTACGGAGATGATATTGCCGACCGTAGCATGCAGATTCAGCTTCTTCGTGTTTTCCACAGCCTTCGAGAGAAGGTCGAAATCTGCCAGCGGTGCGTAGTTGATGGAGCCGCCAAAAATGTTCTTGATGATGGAAGAATCCGTGCTGGCGCCCTGGGCAATCAAAACGTCACGGAGTTTGACATCCGGGTGCATACCACCGCAGGTACCGACGCGGAACAGTTTCTTGACTCCGAAGGAATGGATGAGTTCGTGAGTGTAGATGGAAATGGATGGAATGCCCATGCCAGTACCCTGAACGGAAACAGGAACTCCCTTGTAAGTACCAGTGAAGCCGAGGATGTTGCGGACAGAAGTATACTGTTTTGGGTTATCAAGAAAATTTTCCGCAATGAATTTTGCACGGAGCGGATCGCCCGGCAGCAGGATGCGCTCAGCGATATCGCCTTTTTCTGCGCCAATATGAGGTGTAGCCATGATGTTTTCCTTCTTTCTGAAATCAATTCTGAAAAGTTAAAACTTATAGGACAATTATAAAAAAAAATAAGAAATAAGAAAAGGGCAAATGTCCCTATTTTATTATAACAGGATTAAAATTATACCGCAACGTGGGGATTAGTACCTGATTTGACAAATACGTGCTAATTGTGTTATAATGTGCAACGTTGATATAAGTTGTCAAGACAATCGCGGCTGCCTCTTGAAGGCAGATGAGGAAAGTCCGGGCTCCATAGGGCAGTGTGCTGGATAACGTCCAGCGAGGGTGACCTTAGGGATAGTGCCATAGAGATTTAAACCGCCTGCATGTCAGGTAAGGGTGGAAAGGTGCGGTAAGAGCGCACCAGCAGTCAGGTGACTGGCTGGCTTGGGTAAACCCCACACGGAGCAAGACCAAATAGGGAAGGGATGATGCGGCCCGCGGAACCTTCCGGGTTGAGTCGCTTGAGCCGGCAGGCAACTGCCGTGCCTAGATAAATGATTGTCGCCGCGCAAGCGGAACAAAACTCGGCTTATTGATTGCTTATAGCAACGTGAGATGAATATTGTGGCTGTCAGTGATGACAGCCAATTTTCATGTTTGACAGTATTCTGAAAAGAAGCTGAAAAAAGTAAGCGGGATTAAGAATAACTAAGAAAAACATTAATAACAAGAGGGAATAATGCGGTATTTGCCGTATTATATAGATTGGGTTCTTACATAAGAATAAGCCGAATCCAGCCCAGGAGCGGGGGAACCAGATTTTTTGGGGCGAACGTCAGACTCATGGCAGCATGATACTGAAGCGGGTGGTCTTCTCTACCCGAGCCCGGCAGCTAACCTCGTAGGCGAATAGAGAGAGGAGTTGGCTTTTTGAGTAAAGCAATGCGCGTGTTTGCGCTATCCATGATCCTTATGTGCTGGTTTTCCGTATGCGGTGCTTCAGCGTTCCGCGTAGGGGATCAGGGCACCGACGTAGCAGAGATTCAGGGACAATTGGTCCGTCTTGGCTACGATGTATCCGCTGATGGTGACTTCGGTCCGGCTACGGCTGAAGCGGTAAAGGCATTCCAGAGTTCGCACGGAATGAATGCAGATGGACAGGTCGGTTCTACGACCTATACGGCACTGCTGGGCAAGACCATGCCGGCAGTATCGCATGGTTCCAACTATATTAAGCGTACGGTTATCGATGAGTCGATGCAGTATCTTGGCGTTCCGTATGTATTCGGTGGCACGACCCCGAATGGCTTTGACTGCTCTGGTTATGTTCAGTATGTCTTTGCACATGCTGGCATTTCTCTGCCGCGTACCGCTGATGTTCAGTATGAGGCTGGTTCGTATGTTTCTGACAGCGAACTCATGCCAGGTGACCTGGTATTCTTTTCGACGTATGAACCGGGTGCATCCCATGTTGGCATCTATCTTGGTGACCGCAAGTTCATCAATGCGTCGTCCAGCCGCGGTGTCAGTGTAGCGTCGTTGGATAGCTCTTATTGGGGCTCTTGCTACATCGGCGCTCGCCGGGTAATGTAATTATGACCAGTTTTTGGGAGAGGCATAGACCTCTCCAATTTTTTTATTAAATTTACGTTGGAGGTGCTGGAATGGGCGATTTGTTTCTGTTGCTGTTAATTTTTATGATGGTCGCTTATGCTTTTTGGGATGAACTTTTTACGCAGTGACATAGAAATATTCGGAAAACAGGCAGGATTTTTGTCGAAGGTCGCGAAATAAGGTAAACATGAGCAATGAGAACTTTTGTAAGTTGCAAGATGTAAAAAATGGTATCATTTGAAATGAGGAGTGACTACGATGGCAAAGGTTAGAATCCACAACATGATGTTCTATGGTTTTCATGGTGTTTATGAGTATGAACGTGAGCAGGGCCAGAAGTTCTATGTCGACATTGAGATTGAGACAAAGGATGATCGTATGGCTGAAACGGATGATGTCAAAGACGGTGTCGACTCAGCTGCCATTTATGATATTGTCAAAGATGTAACGGAGAATAAACGCTTCCAGATGTTAGGGGCATTGTCAGCACATATCGGGGATAAACTGTTGGCGAAGTATCCGCACTTCCGTACAGTGACGGCGCGAATCCGCAAACCGTCGGTACCTATTTCGGGCCCTATTGATTATGTTGAAGTTGAAACAACTCGTGCTCAGGGATAAAAAAGGTCTGTTGGGCCATCAGCCGAATATTGGCTGATGGCCTTTTATACTGCTTAGATTTCGTTGCAACTACCTAAAAATTTTATGAAATTGTTGGGGAAAGTGTTGCATTCAACATAAATTTTCGCTAAGATAAACAAATGTATAGGTCTAAGGATGGCGATAAAATGAAATCCGAGGATAGCTATTATCTGGCGGCGTTAGCTCGCTGCCACGGCCTAGGAAGCCGGAACATCCAAAAACTGTTGGGGAAGTTTCCTTCGGCAGCTTCTATTTGGCAGGCGACTTTGGAAGCATTGAGCTTAGAAGGGGGATTATCTTCCAATCAGGTGCAGAACTTGGCGGCTTTTCGGCAAGAGAATCCAGCAATGCCGGAGCAGCTGGCGGAACAATGCCAACGATTGGGGATAAAGCTTTGTTCCATAACGCAGAGTGATTACCCTAATATATTGAAGGAAATCTTTGCCCCGCCCTTGGTTCTTTACTATCGTGGCCGTTGGCAGCCGGAGGCTGACCGCGTAGCTATGGTTGGGGCTAGACGCTTTACCCCTTATGGTGAGGGGATCGCATTGGAATTCGGAAGGCAGCTGGCAGCGGCTGGCCTAACGGTAGTCAGCGGTGCTGCTAGAGGGATTGATACGGCATCTCATAAAGGTGCCCTGAAAGCGGGCAGGACGGTGGCTGTGCTTGGCTGTGGTGTGGACGTTGCCTATCCAGCGGAAAACAAACGGCTTTTGCGGGAGATTCCCGAAAGAGGCGGTGTGGTTCTGTCGGAATATGGGCCGGGGACTAACCCACTGCCAATTTTCTTCCCCGCTCGGAACCGCATAATAAGCGGCCTGTCGCGGGGGACGCTGGTGGTGGAAGCTACCAGGCATTCTGGTTCGCTGATTACAGCGGAGCTTTCCCTTTCGGAGGGCCGAGATGTGTTTGCGATTCCTGGCAGTATCTATTCTGCGACCAGTCAAGGCTGCAATCATTTGATCCAACAGGGAGCCAAGCTGGTACAAGAACCAGCGGATATTCTTGTGGAATACGGGTTGGCCGTACCGCCAAAACAAAAGACAAGACGGCAGTTTACGCCGGAGGAACGGCAGGTTTGGCAGGTCTTGTCTTTTGAACATTCGCTGACTATCGATGAAATTTTCGATAGCCTGCCTGATGGAGAAATGTCGAATCTGGCTTTTTTGCTCCTGCAAATGGAGCTCAAGGGCCTTGTTATAGAGAATGAGCTGCACGCGTATAGGCGTGCTGAGAGGGAGTGATGGTTTGACTGCTGCAGCAACGAAAACCAAGACGAAAGCAAAAGCGAAAACAAAATCCAAAGTCAAGAAGACCTTGGTTATCGTAGAGTCGCCAGCTAAGGCAAAGACAATTGAAAAATATCTTGGCCGCAAATATATGGTACGTGCCTCGATGGGACATCTGCGCGATTTGCCGAAGAGCCAGTTTGGTATTGATGTCGATAATGATTTTGAACCTAAATATATAAACATCCGCGGTAAGGGAGATCTTATCAAGGCGCTCAAGAAGGACGCCAAGAATGCCGATAAAGTGTATCTTGCAAGCGACCCTGATCGCGAAGGGGAGGCTATTGCTTGGCATCTGTCCTATATTCTAGGGCTGGATCCAGAGGAAGATTGCCGTATTGTATTTAACGAAATCACGAAGCCGGCTATCCAGGATGCAGTCAAGCATCCGCGTTCCATCAATATCGATCAGGTGGATGCACAGCAGGCAAGACGCATGCTGGATCGTATTGTGGGATATAAGCTGTCGCCACTCCTTTGGCGCAAAGTCCGCAAAGGTTTGTCTGCGGGGCGGGTGCAGTCGGTTACGGTAAAACTCATCTGTGACCGGGAAAAGGAAATCCAGGCCTTTGATTCCGTAGAATACTGGACAGTGGGGGTGAAGCTTCGCAAAGAGAAATCGGCTATGTTCGATGCAGAACTTACCCAGGTGGATGGAAAAAAACTGGATCTCCATAACGAAAGGGAAACGAAGGAACTGCTCATCGATTTCAATAAACAGGAGCTTAAGGTAGATGCAGTAAAGAAGAGTGAACGCCGCCGCAAGCCATCGGCACCGTTTACCACCAGTTCCCTTCAGCAGGATGCGGCTCGCAAGCTAGGATTTACTTCGCGCAAGACCATGATGCTGGCCCAGCAGCTTTACGAAGGAATCGAGTTGGGCCGTCACGGTGCAACGGGTCTTATTACCTATATGCGTACTGATTCGACTCGTCTTTCGGATTTGGCGCAAAATGATGCCCGTGCGTTTATCCACGAACAGTTCGGTGAGGCGTATGTTCCGCCCAAACCGAATGTGTACGCGGCAGGTAAGAAGGCTCAGGACGCCCATGAGGCAATTCGTCCGACGAATGTCACGTTGACGCCGGAGGCAATTGAAAAATTTCTCAATAAGGATCAGCTTAAATTATATACGCTGATTTGGCAGCGGTTTACAGCGAGCCAGATGACAGCTGCAGTTTACGATACGATGAGTATTTCCATCAAAGCGGGGGAACGCTATACGGTTCGGGCCGCTGGATCTAAATTGAAGTTTGCCGGCTTTACCGCCGTTTATGCAGGCGCGGATTCTACCAAAAAAGAAAAAGATATTGTGCTTCCGGAACTGGCGGAGGGCGATATCTTGAACATAGCGAAAACGCTTCCCCAGCAGCATTTCACGGAGCCGCCACCGCGTTATAATGATGCATCCCTGGTAAAGACGCTGGAGGAGAAAGAAATCGGACGTCCGAGTACTTATGCACCGATTATCGAGACGATTCAGGCACGTGGCTATGTGCAGCGTATCGATAAGCATTTCCAGCCTACGGAATTAGGGTTTGTTGTCGTGGATATGCTTGAAGAGTATTTCAAGAATATCGTCGATGTGAAATTCACAGCTAATCTAGAAAATGAGCTGGATGAAATCGCAGAGGGAAAAGTAGAAAAGAACAATCTTCTGCGGGAGTTTTATGGTCCCTTTGAGACGACATTGGAAAAGGCCGATGAGGCTATTGGTCATGTGGAACTTCCGGTGGAGGTCTCGGATGTGAAATGTGAACTCTGTGGCCGCATGATGGTGGTAAAGCAGGGGCGGTTCGGCAAGTTTCTGGCTTGCCCGGGCTTCCCAGAATGTCGTAATACCAAACCGCTGCTGGTGGACACGGGGGTCAAGTGCCCGAAATGCGGCGGCGCTATTGTAGAGCGAAAGACTCGTCGTGGTCGGAACTTTTATGGGTGCAAGAATTATCCGGAGTGCGATTATACGACTTGGGATCAGCCGCAGAAGGAGACTTGCCCCCAATGCGGTGCGTTTATGCTTAAGCACCACTATAAAAATGGGCGGGCCTTGCTTTATTGCAGCAATGATGCTTGTGAGACCCGCATAGACCATCCCATCAATAAAGAATTGGATAAGATGCGTCAACGGGCAGAGGCTAAAAAAGCTCGTGATGCGGAGAAGGCAGCTAAGGTTGCGAAAGAGGAAAAGAAAAAGGAATGAAAAAAGTTATCATCATAGGTGCTGGCCTAGCTGGTTCTGAAGCGGCCTGGCAGGCGGCAGAGCTTGGTGCGGAGGTAACTCTCTATGAGATGCGTCCGGTTAAATCGACGCCAGCCCATAAGACAGCAGGTTTTGCCGAACTGGTTTGTAGCAATTCCCTGCGCGGGGCAGGCCTTGAGAATGCGGTAGGTGTTCTAAAGGAGGAAATGCGCAGACTTCATTCGATTATCATGGAGGCAGCGGATGCCACGAAGGTTCCTGCTGGCGGTGCGTTGGCGGTTGACCGTCACGGTTTTAGTGACTATGTGACGAAAAAGGTATCAGAACATCCGCGGATTACCGTAATCCATAAGGAAATAGAACACATTCCGCTGTCGAATGATGCGATAACTGTCGTGGCCAGTGGTCCGCTGACCGATGGAAAATTGGCTGAAGACGTAGCCGCCCGCACCGGAAATGATTCGCTGTATTTCTACGATGCTGCTGCCCCGATTGTTAGCATCGATTCGGTGGATATGAGCAAGGCTTACCGTGCTTCCCGTTATGGAAAAGGGGAGGCGGCTTATATCAACTGTCCCATGACGAAGGAAGAGTATGAGTCATTCTGGACGGAATTGGTAAATGCCGAAAAAGCTCCTACGAAAGCTTTTGAAAAGGAGAAATTTTTCGAGGGCTGCATGCCCGTAGAGGTCATGGCCAGCCGTGGAAAGGATACCCTGTTGTACGGACCACTCAAGCCGGTCGGTTTGGAACATCCGGAGACTGGTGTCCGTCCCCATGCGGTGGTTCAGCTTCGGCAGGATAATGCTAGTGCAACGCTGTATAACATCGTTGGTTTCCAGACTCATTTGAAATGGCCGGAACAGCGCCGGGTGTTTGGTATGATTCCAGGTCTGGAGCAGGCCGAATTCCTGCGCTATGGGGTCATGCATCGCAACACGTTTTTGAATTCCCCCAAGCATATGCGTCCGACGCTGCAGCTCCGCGGGGAGGATTCCCTGCTCTTTGCGGGCCAGATGACTGGAGTGGAGGGGTACATCGAATCGGCATCGTCGGGGCTGATTGCCGGGATCAATGCCGCGCGGCTGTCCATGGGGAAAGATTCGCTGGTATTCCCAGAGGAAAGCTGCCACGGTGCTTTGTGTCATTACATTACGACTAGTGAGGCGAAACATTTTCAGCCAATGAATGTGAATTTTGGCATTTTGCCGGAAATTGTTATGCGCAATGAAAATGGCAAATACATCAAAGACAAAAAGCTCAAAAAACAGCGTTTGGCAGAGCGGGCATTGAGCGCAATTGAAATGTTTAAGGATAAGATTGGAGAGTAATGCCATGGAGACACAATTTCATGCAACGACAATCTGTGCGGTTCGCAAAAATGGCAGGACGGCCATTGCCGGTGATGGTCAGGTTACCTTTGGGGAACATACTATCATGAAAGCCAATGCCCGCAAAGTACGCCGTCTGTATCACAATAAGATTTTGGCTGGTTTTGCTGGTTCGGTGGCGGATGCCTTTACCTTGTTTGAGAAATTCGAGGCAAAGCTGGAATCGTATAATGGTAATTTGCAGCGTGCGGCCGTAGAGCTGGCAAAGGAATGGCGTACGGATAAGGTGCTTCGTAAATTGGAGGCTTTGCTGCTGGTAGCAGACCAGGATACGATGCTGATGCTATCGGGAAATGGAGAAGTCATTGAGCCGGATGGCGATGTGGCAGCGATTGGGTCGGGCGGTTTTTATGCGTTATCCGCAGGACGGGCCATGGTCAAACACACCGACATGAGTGCCGGTGAGATTGCCAAAGAAGCTTTGTCGATTGCAGCGGATATCTGTGTCTACACGAATCACAATATCAAGGTGGAGGAACTGGACTGATGGAAGAAATTGGTGTAAATGAACAGACTCCGCGCCAGATCGTGGAAGAGCTCAATAAATATATCGTTGGACAGGATGAGGCTAAGCGTTCTGTAGCGATTGCCTTGCGGAACCGCTGGCGCAGTCGGCAGTTGGCTGCGGATATGAAGGAAGAAGTCATTCCCAAGAACATACTTATGATCGGTTCGACTGGTGTGGGAAAAACGGAAATAGCCCGCCGTCTGGCCCAATTAGTTCGGGCGCCTTTCCTTAAGGTGGAGGCAACAAAATTCACCGAAGTCGGTTATGTGGGCCGTGATGTTGAATCGATGATCCGTGACTTGGCGGAGACTGCCGTGCGGATGGTCCGGCAGCAGCGCATTGAGGAGGTTCAGGAAAAGGCAACGGAATTGGCAGAGGAACGGATTCTTGACGTGTTCGTGCCAGAGCAAAAGAAATCCCAGAATCCGCTGGGGCGGCTTTTTGGGGTTGAGGAAGAAGCACAAGATGAGTCACAGCCGGAACCAAAGTATCAGGCCGGAAGAGAATGGGTTCGTAAACGTCTGGAAAATGGCGAGCTTGAGCAGGAAATGATTGAGATTGATGTTGAAGAGTCCGGCAAGCCGATGGTTGGCATGTTTGCAGGGTCGAGTCTTGAAGGGATGGGAGATAATCTTCAGGATATGATTGGCAATCTCATGCCGAAGCGCCATAAAAAACGCAAGGTGACCGTTGAGCAGGCAAGAAAGATTTTTATTCAGGAGGAAGCCAATCGCCTGATTGATATGGAGGCGGTGGCCGATGAAGCATTAAAAGTAGCAGAACACAGCGGCATCGTTTTCCTGGATGAGATTGATAAAGTGTCCGTCAAGGGAAATTCTTCAGGAGCCGATGTATCCCGGGAGGGGGTTCAGCGGGATATCCTGCCAATTGTTGAAGGCTCTACGGTTATGACGAAATACGGCCCGCTAAAGACGGATCATGTGCTTTTTATTGCTGCGGGTGCTTTCCATATGGCAAAGCCCTCGGATCTCATCCCGGAACTGCAGGGACGTTTCCCTATCCGGGTGGAACTTAAATCCCTGCGCAAGGAGGATTTTGAACGGATCCTTACGGAACCGCGCAATGCATTGCTCAAGCAGTATGAAGCCCTCTTGGCGACGGAGGGGGTGAAATTATCCTTTGCGTCTGATGCGATTTCCCGGCTGGCGCAGCTGGCATGTGATGTCAATGAACAGGCTGAGGATATTGGTGCCCGCCGTCTGCACACCCTGCTGGAGAAACTGCTGGAGGAGATAAGCTTTTCTGCACCAGAACTCGAGGAGAAACAGGTTGTTATAGACGCTGCGTATGTGGATAAGCAGCTTTCGGATATCGTAGTGAACCATGACCTTTCACAATTTATTTTATAAGGATATGGTTCGCAGAAACTAAGGACCTGAGACTCAGGTCCTTAGTTTCTGCGCTGGGGAATATTTCGAAAATTTAATTAAAAATATTGTTCAGCATCTATGATTATTTTGAAAAATGTGATAAAATAACCTTAATTATGGGATGGGATACATTATCAAGCGGATATTGTGTATCGGAATATTTTGAAAAGGAGAAAATTTAAATGGCATCATTACTTGAAAAAACAAGAAAAATCAACCGTCTGCTCCAGCGTTCAGAAAATGTTGAGTACGATGGTATTTCCCGTGTTCTCAGCAATGTGCTGGGGGCAAATGTCTATATTACCAACCGTAAGGGAAAAATCTTTGGCTATGCCTTTGTCGATGATTTCGAGTGTGATTTGATGGTAGACAAGGTCATCAACCAGGGGGAATTTCCTAGGCATTATGTGAACTGGCTTATCCGCATGGATGAGACGAATGCAAATCTCCGGTCGAAAACTGGCATGTGTGCGTACGAAGAGAATACGAAATGCATGTTCAATGGTAAGAATACGACGATTGTCCCGATTTACGGTGTAGGTGAACGAATCGGTACCCTGATCGTGGCGAAATATGATGAGGAGTTTACCGATGACGACCTGCTCCTCTGCGAGTATGGTGCGACAGTTGTCGGTATGGAAATGCTTCGTGACCATGCGGAGAAGATTGAAATCGAGGCTCGGAAGAAGGCAACGGTTCAGATTGCACTCAATACCCTTTCGTTTTCGGAGCGCAAGGCAGCTATTGCCATCTTGTCTGCCCTTCAGGATACGGAAGGCTATTTGGTGGCATCCAAGATTGCGGATAAGGTTCGGATTACGCGTTCGGTTATCGTCAATGCGTTGCGCAAGTTCGAATCGGCTGGTGTGATTACTTCAAAATCGTTGGGAATGAAAGGTACATATATAAAAGTTCTCAATGAATATCTTCTGGATGAAGTTCAGAAACTGAAGGATTAAGGTTTTTGATGGAAAGGCTGGTACAAAAATGTATCAGCCTTTTTCTTTCCGGTAAAAAAAATGAGAAAGGATACTTCTAAAAAGAAGAAAAAAATGATAAAATTTGAAGGAGTTGCAGGGGTTATGTAGAAAATAAATAAAAGGTATCGATGAACGTGGGCTTAATCC
>CALYVJ010000023.1 GCA_945494195.1 uncultured Selenomonas sp.
CAGATAGTCGGTTCTTCGGCTGCTCAGGCGGCGGAACGCCTGCGTGAGGCGATGGAATGGGAACGTGTACAGGAGCAGATTGCCGAGGATAAAAAAAAACGGCATCAGACCGTTGAGCAGCAGGGGAAGGATGAAATGGCAGAATCCTCTGTGGCAGTGAAATTTGTCTTAAAGAAGGTTTTTCACGATTCATCGGCGGTGCTTTCCGAGGAAGAAATCCAGAAGGTTACGGCGGATTATCTCGATAAAGAAATCGAGATCAGGGATTTGCAGGAAATGGCCGAAAAAATCACGACGCTCTATCGGGAAAAGGGGTATGTGACTTGCCGGGCTGTCATTCCACCGCAGCGCATCCATGATGGCGTGGTGCGCGTGCAGCTCGTTGAGGGGCGTACGGGAACCATACGCATGGAGGGCAACAAAAATACGAAGGAAGGCTATATCCGCAAGCGGCTCAGTTTGACGCCAGGAGCCGTCGATAATATCGAGACGCTGAATCGCGAGTTGCAATGGTTTCATGGTACCAACGATGTCCAGCTGCGGCTTGTCATGAAACCGGGGACAGCTGAGGGGACGACTGATTATGATATTTTGGTTTTTGAGCCACCACGGCAAAATCTGATCAGTTACAGTGATAACAACGGCTATAAGAGCAGTGGCAGGTGGCGCAATGGGCTTTTCTATACCAATCGCAGCTTGACTGGTATCCGTGATACGCTGCGTGTCAATTATATGCGGAGCCGGGGCTCTGACATGTGGGGGCTTAACTACTCCATTCCGGTATCGCCGCGTGGCGTTCGGCTCGATGTGGAGTATACTGGTTCGCAATCGGACATCAAAAAGGGAGAACTTCAGGCGCTGGGAGTCGAGGGAAAGGCCAGCTCCTACGGTATGACCGTGCGCGTGCCGCTGAAGGTCGAACCGGATCGCCGCTATGAGGCCGGATTGCAGCTGGCACATCAATCCTCCCAAACAGACCTGGGGCATGGAAATAAGGTTTCCTGGCTGGATGATTCGTTGATGCGGTACAGTCCATATATTTCTTTTACGCATTACGGACATACATCAGTCGTTTATCATAAACATTCGCTTCTGCGGGTCAGCGGCGATGATTCTGTCTACCATGAAGATTACAGCGGCACGCTTTATCGGCTGGCATCCTTTTATCAAAAGCGCTATACGCATGGGCAGTATATACAAGGGCGATGGGATATTCAGCAGACCAGCAGCAATCAGCTGGCATCGGCAGACCGATTCTTTATCGGCGGTGCGAACACGGTGCGGGGGTATGAAGAGAGTTTTATCGGCGGGGAAAAGGGGCTGGTTATGAGTATGGAATACCATGTTCCCTGCGGCAAATCGCATCGCTATGATCCGTTTGCGTTCCTTGATTTTGGCACGGTGAGCGGCGAGACAGCGCCAGATGACAAAAGCCTCATAAGCGTTGGTCTGGGCACAAGCTATCATTATCGGCGGACCAACAGATCGCTGACGCTGGGCATCCCCTTCAAGCGGGAACTGAACAACCAGCATGTTGATGCCGTGCGGCTCAATTTAACGGTGACGACAACATTTTAAAGATTGAAGGAAAGAACGGTTACGCAAAATGTGTGACTGTTCTTTTTTCAAATAAGCAGGAAAAACGCGGTGTTTTATTTAATAAATAGCAAATAATTGACGATCTATTATAGAGAATGTTTTATAGGAAAACGTGAAGGTGCTTTGCGGGTAGAACAGATGAGATTACGGAAAGAAACAGCTCTGATTGATAGAATATGTACGGAAGCATAGGAGGTTACCGTTATGTTTTACGCTAAGGAAGCCGCAGGAAGCGAACAAAGGGGACTCTTTTTATCACGTCGGGAGAGACGGCAGCGTCAGGAGAAAAATTTACGGCGGAGCGTCCTGCTGTCCTTGACGATGGCGATGGGGCTGACACTTCCGCAGCAGGTCGAAGCTTCGGAAATCATCACAAAAGACGGAGCGAATGTGGGGAGCGGTTCTGGCGTTCATAATATCTATGCGCAGGATATCAATGGGGATTTGGCAATCAGCCGCTATCAGAAATTCAATCTGACGGCGGGCGATATTGCCAATTTGTTTTTCCGCAAAAATGGCGGTGCGGATGTATCGACGCTCGCAAACTTTGTCAATGCAAAAATAGATATCAATGGTACGGTCAATGCCATTCGTGGCGGCAAGATCGGCGGTCATCTGTTGTTTTTGAGCCCGAATGGTATCGCTGTTGGTGCAAGTGGTGTCATCAATGCCGGGCAGTTTACCGGGCTGGTCATGAATAGTGAAGATTTCCGCAAGCTCTATGAAGGCGAGGCTGGCGGCATCACGTTGGATGCGATAAAAAATGCACCCTATAACAATGCGGGCAAGTTGACGGTTGACGGTCATATCAATACAACGGAAGGCATCCTGTTAGGAAGTGGCATCATCAATATCGGCAGTGGTGCCAAACTGCAAAGTGTTAAGCAGATTGACTTTTCTTCGCTGGTAAGTACTAGCAGTCATTCGGCAGGGCTGGGCGGTGACCTTACGGCAACTGTCACGGAAAGTGGCGATATTGTGCTTTCAGCCAAGACGGAATCAAAGGTTTCGGATAAAGATGGCGATAAGGCAAGACGCATCCGGTGGGGAGAGCGATCCACTGATCTTACGGCAGCAGTCACGGTAGATGGCAGCTTGGTGTCAGATAGCAGCGTGAAAATCTCGGCTGAGAGTACGAGCAGTATAGAAGACAGCACGCCCATGACTTTGACCGATACGATCAAGGGCATCGTGCTGGGCGAAAATGAAATGCTCAATAAATTGACGGATAAGTTGGCGGACAAAGAGGCGGCTGCCAATAAGTATCTTTATGTAAATTATTCCGGGAAATCGAATAAGACGAGTGTCAAAATCGGTGATACAGGCTCGATAACGGCGAAGAGCGTTGACATTGCGGCCAAGTCTGACGTCAAGATCAAGCAGTCGATTGCTGTGCCGAAAGCCGATATGAAAAAAGAGGCAGACAAGACCTCGGAGGAAAAGAAGAATACGGATAGCAGCGGCAGTACGGTGAATTCTGGTTCGAGCATGCCGGTAGTTGCTGTGGGTGTGACAAGGATCTATAATAATGCGGATATTGACGTGAAGGGGGCTATTGATGCGACGGGCAGCGATGGCATTAAAATCGCTGCCAAAGCTACTACGGATGCGAGCTTAGAAGTTACCGCCGGCGGCAGCAGTGCGAGTGTGGCAGCCGTAGGGGTTGGTGTGCTGACTGGGGATACAGATGCCAAGGTAGCACTATCCGGGGACAAAAACTTTACGGCAGTGAATGGCAAAGCGGTGATTTCTGCTGATACCGACAGCAAGACGGCAGTCTCCGTCAAGGCAGAGGGGCAGGACGCAAGCTATATCAGCACGACGGTTGGTGTCGTCAATTACGATACGGCGGCAACGACTGATATTGCCCGCAATATCACGGCTGGTGCTATCGATATCGCTGCAACGAATAAGATTTCCAAGAGCAAGCTTACGATTGATAATACGCTGGCGGTGCCGAAGTCTGATAAAAAGAAAGCGACAGCCAAGGCAAGCGAGGAAGAAAAGGCTAAAGATGAGCAGGCGGCGCAGCAAGAAAAATCTGCGGAGCATCAGGCGGCAAAATCGGATGCAGAAAAAAAGAGTGAAAGCAAATCGGCAGACCCCGAGAAATTGGCCAAGGATTCGGCTGACAAGGCAGAGGGGGATAAGAGCAAAGATGCCAAGACTGGTATGGATAAGTCCCTGGCATCGGTAAAGAATGGCACGGCGTTTGCGGCTGGTGTCAGCGTTGGCGTGGTTTCCAGCAACAATGACGCTTCGGTAAAGGTTGCAAAGGGCATCACGCTGAAGACGCAGACAGCGGGCGGCGACAATGCACCGGATGGCGCATTGAATCTTGCTGCCAAGCAGACGATTGCCGGTAAAGATGCGGATAGCTTTGCTTTAAAAGTCAAGAATAGTGGTTCGACATCATCGAAAGTCAAGGCAGAGGCTGCCGTGCTCGTAAGCAGCATCCGCAATACCGCGAAAACCGTGCTGGCAAGTGACGAAACGCATAAAACGACACTGGATGCTTCGGGAGCATTGACGGCAAATGCAGCTATCGAAGCGGCAAAGTATGGCGAGGGTGAAAGCGCGAAGGAAAGCGCTATGCGCTATCAGGCAGATGCTTCGACCAAATCGTCAGCTGAAAAAAAGGCATCGGTGGCAATTGATGGCACGGTAAGTGTCGATACCCTCAAGAACATGGCGAGTACGCTTATTGGCGAAGGGGCTTCTGTCAAGGGAATGACGGTGACGCTGGGGGCTGGTGCTGTGACGAATGCTGCCGGTACTTATGGTGCAACCGATGAGAATGGTAACGTTGCCATTGGCGGCACGGTGGGGATTGAGCACGTGGACAGCCAGGGAATTCTGGCTGTCGGCCGCAAAGCGTTTATTGAAGCGCCTGTCATGACTATCCTTACGTCGAATAATGCGCTCAATGTGGAAAATAAGGTCAAGAATGCCGGTAAGGGCGAAAAGGTCGGCATTTCGGGGATGTTGGCACTTAGTTATGGCGATGCCAATAGTCTCTTGTCATGGGATGATGAGGCAAGCCTCCAGTCCGGCAATTTGACCGCTCTTAGCAGCAACAGTGTGAGTGGCGATACGTCGGCACGCACGGAAAACAGTAGTCAGTATGCCTTTGGCCTTGGTGTTGGTATCAGCAATTTTACGGTAAATACCTTGGCTATGGTGGGGGATAATGGCAACGGTTTGACGGAGCCTGCCGCAGGCGATACCAATGAACAGCAGGCAGCAAAAGCCTTGGATCAGGGGGCTTCCTTAGTGCGCGCTGGATTAGGCGACGATGCGCAGCTTTTGGGAAATGCTACGAATGGCGGAGCGCGCGGGACTATTTCAGCTGGCAGCGTGTCAATTCATGCGATTTCGGGTGGCATGATGAAGGCTGATGGCAAAGCGGCAAAGAATTCGGAAAGCACAGCCAAGAACAAGGATGAGAAAAAGGACAGCGAAAAATGGACACTCTGGTCCAAGAAAGGCGAAACGGATAGCAAGGATGCTGCCAAGAAATCTTCGGAGCTCGAAGAAGATACTGTCGCAGCGAAAAATAATAAAACGACCGCAAAGAGTGCGCAGGATAAGACGGACGATGCACCAGCTCCGCCAGCGGACACAGCAACGGAGTCAGCCAACAAGGCTGCCCAAAAGGCAGATCCCGATGGCAGTGCGGCACCGGCGGCAGGCGATAAGGCATCCAAGCCCAGTACGAGCTTCGGACTTGAGGGAAGTGTTGCGCTCAATTTCCTCGATGGTGGTACGAATGCTTTGGTGGACCATGTCAATATTACGCTGGAGGGCGACGGAGTCTCGCATGCCTTGGCAATTTCGTCAAGCGATCTTGTGGGAGCCATGACAACAGCCGGTACGTCAGTCAAGAATTCGCTCAAACCGAATGGACAGCAGTCGGCCACTAACGTGGGGATTGGCGGCACCTATGCGCTGACGGATACCGTGCGTGAAAATCGTTCGGTTATGCGGGACACAGTGGTAACGGGCGCTGATGAGATAAAGAATTCGGCTTCGCGGCTGGGAATCAACCTTGCAGCTGGTATGGGAGTTGCCTCTTCGGTAGGGAATGGCACGAATGTAGCGGTTGCCGGTGTCGTCTACCATAACGTGCTGGATATTGATTCGCGGGCGCTGTTCCTCGATAATATGGTGACGGGTACGGGAAAAGATAAAGCCGTATTGGAAAATACCGTTCAGTCGACAGACTTCCAGATTACGGGCGGTCTTGATCTCAACCGCGCAACTGATGGCAATGGCACCCATGTTGGCGTGGGCGGCGCGGTAGCAATCAGTGATATCGATAACACGTTGGAAAGTGCTATGATCAGAGGCACAGTGTCTGATTTTTCCAAGGTTGACGTCACGGCGCAGAAAGGGACGACGCAGCTTACGGGAGCTGCTGCGGGAACGGCAGCGACGGGGGATAGCGGCTATTCGTTTGAAGGCGCTTTTGCCTATGGGGATATCGAAAATAGCACACGTGCGACAATGACGGATACGACGGTCAAAAATACAAATGCGGTAACTATAAAGGCTGGCGAAACCGGTAAAAAGAATACGTCAATCTTTGCAGATGCTGCTGAGTTTATCAAGGATAAATGGAAGGAAAGCACAGGAAACGACGGCAGTAAGAGCGAAGATGACGAGAATAAAAAACAGCTGGAAGATGCTGGCGTTGATACGACAGGGACAAGCTATGTGGATACGTCGACGGGGTTGGCTGCAGACGCGGAAAATACTGGCGCAGGTGCAGCTGCCGATGAGGAAAATGAGGCTAAGGCAGAACTGGGAAGGAATCGCAGTACGACCGTTACGGCAGCCATTGCCGGCGGCTGGGGGGGAAGTGCTGGTGCTGGTGTTGGCATTTCCTATAACCATGTTGATAATTTCATCACGTCCAAGGTAAGTGGTGCAACGATTACGGCTGATACGGTAAACGGCGAAGCGGCAAGTATGGGGAATATCCTTTCGGTAGGTGCCGGTGTGGCGATTGGCGGCAAGACGTTCAATGGTGCGGGGTCTGGCAGTTGGAACGATTTGCGGCAGGAAACCAAGGCCATTATCGAAAATGCTGTGTTGACGGCTGGCGAAGTCAGTGCCAAGGCGCAGAATGACAGCAATGTTATGAGCATTGCTGGTGAAATCGCAGCCGGGAAAGGCAGTGCAGCCGGGCTTACGCTCTCGTATAATGCGCTGAATAACACAACCGGAGCTTACTTGTACGGCAGCGAAGTAACAGGCGGAGCGGAAGGTACGGTTGTTACGCTGGATGCCAAAAATGACAGTCAGGCACTATCGATTGCCGGTGGTGTCAATGTCGTTGCTGGCAAGTCGGCAGCTTTTGCCGCCAATGGTGCGGTAGGACTTAATCGTGGCCGTGATAATACCGAAAGTGTCATGGACGGGAAGTCGTCAAACAAGAAGTTGACCAAGGTCAAGAATCTGTCGGTTACGGCTACGGATACGGCCCAAAAGACGACGGTTGCCGGCGGTATCATGGTCGGCGGTGCTAAAGTGGCTGTCGGCGGTGCGGTGGCCTATGCTGATTTGGGCAGCAGCTCGGATAAGGAGAAAGTGCGCGCTGAAATCCAGAATGCTGATATTGAGACAATAGCAGATAGCAAGATTATGGTCAAAGCCAGTGATACGTCAAAATTCGTGACGGTTGCCGGTGGTTTTGGCGTGCAATTTGGCAGCAATACCTTCCATTTGCAGGGGGCAGCGGCTGTGACGGAAGCATCAAAAGATACCATAGCACGTCTGGCCGATACGAAGGTCAGCAAACTGGATGAGGATGGTGCTTCCCTTGAAGTGGCAGCAGACAGCAAGCACCAAGTGACGACGGTCGGTTCTGCTGCGGCTGTTGGTATCAGCACGATAATCAATGCAGCCGTTGGTTTATCGATAAATAAACTTGACCAGGATACGACGGCTGAGATTTCGTCCTCCCAACAAAAGCCTATTCATGCTGGCAGGATATCGGTAATTGGCAGTGGGGACAGTGATATTTTGTCTATCGGTGCGGGGGCCGCACCTAATGTCATGGGAGCTGCATCGATTGGCGGTTCCGCCAGCTATAACTATTTGTCCGATGATGTTACCGCTAAACTCGTGAATCCGGCTATTACGAGCACGAACAATGTTGGTGTCGTCGCGAAAAGCGATGAACGCTTGGCAAACTATGCCGGTGCGTTGGGATTGGCGGCTGGCGGTAAAGTAGGTGTTGGCGCAGCCGTAGCCGTTAATGAGCTTTCGGGCAATACTACGGCCAAAATCGAAGGAGGCACGGTAACGGCGAAGGGGAGTGACGCAGCCGATGATGCGATTGCGGTACATGGCGGTATGGCAGATGATGCGTTGATTTCCGGTTTTGGCGATAGTTCCATGTGGAAAGCTTCGTCGCTTTTCCATGGACGTCAGCAGGGAAAAGCTGCCGGAATCGTCGTTGACAGTTCGGCCACGCATTCGATTGCATCGGCGCTGGCATCAGCTGGCATTGCGATTTCGGGCAGTGCTGGCGTGGGACTTGCTGGTACGGTCAATATCAATACTATTGGGGGCATGACAGATGCGCAGGTCATCAATGCGGCATTGAACGATGGAAGCTCGTCGTATGGCGACGTTGCCGTAAAGGCTGCGGATTATACGAATCTCGGTTCGTTCACAGTCGGTGCTTCAATCGGCGGCGGTTTAGTGGGTGTCTCGGTCGGATCGGGGAGTACGTGGAATACGATTGACCGCAAGACGAAAGCGGAAGTCAAGTCATCGGCTGACAAGAAGGCACTCAAGGCACAGAAACTTACGATTGCAGCGGATTCGCAACAGGCGACGACGAATCTTACGATCGGAACTGCGATTGCGGGCGGCAAGGTAGCGATATCCGCTGGAAACGGCACAGTACGCCATATCTTAAATGGTGAGACGACGGCAGCAATCGACAATATGACCGTTACGACAAATGGAGATACAAGGGTAAATGCTAGTCATGAGTCGAGAGAGTATGTGCGCAATATATCCGGAGCAATTTCGGGGGGCGTGGTTGCTGTTGGTGTCGGTGCGGGCATATCGCTGGTAAAAGATGGTTCAACGGTATCGGCAATGGTAAAAGACAGCACGCTTACCAGTAATCGCGATGTTGATATTGCAGCCGAAAACCAGAGTGTTTTGAATACTGAGCTTTATAATGGCACGATTGCAGTGGGAATCGGTGCAGCGGTAGCCGGTGATGTTGCCATCAACAAACTAGAGAACAAGGTGACGGCAGCGGCACAAAACAGCACGATTACGGCGAGAAATATCGGTGTGGCAGCGAAGGATGAACTCTTTGCCAATACACTGGGGCTGGTATCGTCGGCAGGTCTCGTGGGAACTGGCGTCAGCGTGGTATTGAATACGTATAATACGGCCGTCAATGCCAATGTCGAAGGGAGCCGGCTTACGGCTGGCAATGATATTTCCGTGGCGGCAGAATCGGTACGGGATACTGGTGGTCAGGTAGCTGGCGTTAATGGTGGTGCTGGCCTTGGTGTTACGGTAAATGTCATTGCAACTTCACTCAATGAAGGCATTACGGAGAATCAGCTTTCTCGGGCTGCTGATGAAAATGGCAACAGCATGGGAACCGATGCTGAAACGAAAAAAGCAATCACGAAGAGTGTAGACACCTCAAATGCTGTCGGAAAATTTGAAGGCGATGGCTTATTTGGCATGGATTCCACACAGAAAGAAAAGATGCTGACGCTACAGAATCAGACAATCGATACCAGTGTTGCCAGTAATCAGGGCGGTGTGCATGCCATAGCACAGCAGTCCTCTGTGCTTACGGCAGGAAATACGCTTTCGCTTACGGCTAAGGATAAGAATGATATCGATTCGGAAGGAATTTCGATAGCGATGGCCGCTGGGGCTTCGGCAGCAGCTACCAGCAATATCATCAAGGCAAGACATGATACGGATGTAACAGTCCGTGGAGCAACATTGCTTGGCAGAAACATCACGCTGGCTGCCAATCAGGGACAGAAACATGACGGCCTTGTATCGCATACGACGGCGGTAACGGCTGGTATGGCTGGCGTTGGCGTTGGTTACTCTGGTGTTGTGAACAAGGGCAGTACAGATGTGGTATTGTCTGGTGCTACCATTGGTACAGAGGAAAACAAGGCTGGCACGATTACGATACTGGCGGATGATAGCAGCAAGGCAAGCGCTAAACTGCTGGGCGGCGGTGGCGGTGCCATAAACGTGTTGACGTCATTTTCAAATGTCGATGAAAGCAGCAATACTGGGATTACGTTCACGGGCACAAATAATTTGCAGGCAACGGGTGAAGTGCGCGCGGAAGCAAGTAAACAGGCAGCTCTCCTGGCAGATACGCAAGGAGTTGGCGCTGGCGGTGCGGCAGTAGCGGTGAACCATGCTACGATTGCGGATGCAGGAGCAGCTGCGATTGCGATAAATGGCAAGAATAATCATTTTTCCGGCAGTACGTTGACTTTTGCAGCAAACCAGCGCGACAGTGGCGTGGTAAATGCCGGCAATACGACGGTGTCCATCCTGGGGGTCAGTCGCATGCGTGGATTAGGCGATATGGATCTTACGGCTGCTGTTACGGTTGATGGCGGTCTATTTGATGCGGACAATATTTACTTTGGCACGCAGGTTGGCAAGGCTGAGACAGCGACTATCAAAACCGATGCGGTGGGACGCAATATTTCGGCTGTGGCCGTGGCACCTGACCGCGCAATTGCCAAGACGAAGGCAACCTCGAAGGTAACGGTCGCGAAAGAGGCAGACTTCAAGGAAACTGCAACGCTGACGCTTAGCAGCATGACGAATATGACGCGTGATGCGCATGTCAAAGATGTGACAGTTGGTGCGATTGCCGTCGGCAGCAGCCGTGCGGAAAGTGATGGCGAGGAACATGTCACGGCGACGCTGGAAGGGAAAGAAACAGCCAAGAAACTGAAGGCATTGACAATCCGTGCACAGGGGTCGGACGAGGGGCGTTCCTATGCACAGGCTGGCGGCGGCGGTATTGGCGGTTACATTGGTGCTAGTGCCAATAATAAGACAGACAGCACCGTGCGCGCTGAATTGAGTGGCGCCTGGAAGATCGATAATGTGCTCTCCCTTACGGCGGCACAAAAAGATGTCGGCAAGCTAACGGCTCATGAAGGCCATGGTGCCATTGTTGGCATGGGCGGAACGTTTGCCAAAAATGATATCAACAGCAAGGTGTATGCAGATGTCCGTGATGGCAGCAAGCTGCAGGCCGGCAGCGTATCGATTGGCACGGCCAATGCAGCGATGACGGCTGCTTATGATGGTGAGACCTACACGCTGCAGGATTATTTCGGCGGCGCGATTGCGGGAAACGTGCTCGAGAGTGATCTGCTGATCAACCAGACGGGCAAAGTTTTAATCGGGAAAAACGCTAAGATCGTGACGCGTGATGGGCAGCAGTATGTCGCCAGCACGGATAATGACCTTACGCAGCAATCCAATGCGAAGGGCGGCGGTGCAGTTGCTGTGACAGTGGTGGATAACGAAGCTGTCGTTACGGCTGATAATACCATTACGGTCGAGGAAGGTGCTGTGCTCAGCAATGAGGAAGCGGCTCAGGAGGCCAGCCTTACGCTGTCTGCTTATGATAACGAAAAAGTGAACAATCAGGCAGAGGCGACTATTTATGCTGGTGTCGCTGCCGGTATGGGATCGACATCAAACGTTACGATGAATCGCACGAATACCGTGACGGTCAAGGGGCAGGTTTCCAGTGCCAAAGACGTCAATCTTTACGCTGGGGCAGATGCTTTCGGCAAGCGTTCGAATCTCAAAGTGGATTCGAAGGCGGCAGCTTATAACTACACCGTTATTCCCATCACGGTGCTTTCTGCTAAGACGGCGCTGAACGATAACAATACGGTAAATGTCACGGCAACAGGGCTCGTGCGTTCGACGCAGGATATCAATGCGACGGCTACGGGTGGCAATGAAGATGCTGCCAATAATGCGTCTAAGTTTTCGTGGGTCAATGGCGGCAGCACGACGAGCATGGACTTCTTGTCCTCCATTGACCAAAAGGGCAAACCGGAATCCATGAAGCACAATGTAGTGAAAGTGGATGGCACGCTGCTGGCCGGTACGGCTGCGCCTATCAACATCACAATAAGCGGACAAGCTGTACCTGGACTGAGCAATGGGCTTGTCATTGATACGGATGACAATGATGTAAACAGACGGGTACGTCAGGGGATAAAGACTGGTGATTTTGACTATGCCAATGCGTTGGGTGCGCGTTTGGTGGAACTGAATAATCTTATCTCTGCGTATAGCAGTGGCGATACAACGGCGCTGGCTGGTTATATCCAGGAACGTGATATGATCCAGGAGAAGATGAAGGCACTCAACCTTTATAGTGAAGAAACGGTAGAGGGCGGATATACAGTAGGAAATTATCTGGTTTCGGGACAGCCGGTGAGCTATGTTGAAATTCCTGACATAAAGGTCAGTGGCGGCAACATCAATGTCAAGGCCAATTATCTGGCTGGGACCGGCAGCCTTAGAGCCGACAGCGCGCCGCGGGTGAACAGCACGAATGATTCCGA
>CALYVJ010000024.1 GCA_945494195.1 uncultured Selenomonas sp.
ACGGCTTCGAAATTTTCAGCTGCTTCCAAATATCTTCGGTAATACTCCGAGGGACAATAAAAAAACAGCAGCATTTCCCGGGGATTTTCCCGATAAGACTGTTGCAAATGGCCTAGCACTAGGCGCAGAATTTCCACCGAAAAGGGATTAAAGAAAAACACGCGGTCTACAGCTGCTGGTACCTCATACTCGGTGGCATCGGCAAGTTCGATGGTCACCCTGCCGCCCGCCACTCCCTGCTCTTTATTCTGCAGGGCCCGCTCATAAAGCCGCGGGTTGTATTCGATGCCGATGGCCCGGCATTTGGTTTGACTGGCCAGGAAGAAATCCACGCGGCCCTTGCCGCAGCCGTAATCGAGCAAGGTGTTACGTTTGGTGAAATAGCCGCTGTTTGCGAGCCGCTCAAGGACACAATAATCGGTCGGTTCATAGGGAAAGCGCACCAAATCAGCAATACTGTCATCCCTGCCCGTCGTCCGTATGCTAAGGATATTGTCCCATTCGGAATCTATTGTCATGCCAGCTCCTTTCGTGAGTAAAAAAGAACCGCCCCTGTCCTAAGGGACGGTTCATCCATGCATCGTTTATGAATTGCCTGCCGGAGGAATCGTTACTTCGCCGGCGGCACCTATCTGTGGTACATCCCCGCTCATATCGATAGCGACCTGCGTTTCATACGTTGGATACTCGCTGAGTGGTTTGGTCGAGTAATCCTTGGGCTCCTGTTCCTCAGCCCGCTGGCGAGCGTTATCCTCAGAAATCTTGCGGTCGCGCTCTCGGCTTTCGCGGTCCTCCCGGATTTTTTCCAGTGCCCCGGCAGATTTTGCCATGGTATAAAGTTCTGATGAAAATTCGGCCAGCTCCTTTTCATCCTCCGGCGAGACATGGTGGCCATGCATAAGGCGCATGGCGGTCTGCGTCACTCGGGACTGCTGCTGGGCGGCTTTCTTCCAGCCATCGGCAGACTGCCTGACACTAGATAGCTGCTGCTCCATCATGAACTGGTTTATGACGTTTTGGCGGTCCTTTTCCATCTGCTTGCCCGCCGTCATGAGTTCTTTTTGCTGCTGTTTGTCCAGTGTGACTTTCTGGCCATTAACCATCATGTACCCGAGTTTTACAACGCGGCTGATTTCCGCAGTACTGCGAAAACGCGCAGTAAATTTGCCATTCCCACGGTCGATGACATCGAGCCAGTCCATCGTTTCTTCGGGCTGCTCCGTTGCCTTTGCCTGCAGCGCCCGCGCAGCCTCCGATATCTCGGCGGAATCGAAAGCTTCGCCTCGGTCGGCCTTTTTCGTATTCTCCTTCGCCGAAACAGCTTTCGCCAAACTTCCCGTAAGACTTGCTATGGAATCATTCAAAACACGCATGATTTATTCCTCCATGAATAAAAACACAACCATAATATTTCGAACGTCTTCTGCTTTGATTATAGCATATTTAGCGAAGGGATAATACGAAAATAAAATTGACATTGCAAGATATGGTATAATGTAACTAGTTAAAGGTTAGTAAAAGCTATCAATAAGCAGCCCCCTCGGAGTAGCTACCGAGGGGCTTTTCCTATTGATGCTTTAGGTGAATAGGAAAAGCCCCATAAGCTAGATTTTTGGTCTAACTTATGGGGCGTTTTATGCTTTATAGAGTTTAACTTGTTTTTAGATGGTTATTTCTTACCCGTACTCCCGCGCTTGGTCATCGGGATGCCCTGTTTGCAGAGCGGGCATTCTTCTGGTTGGTAGGTTTCGACGTTCATATAGAGGAGTGCCTCGCAGGGGACATCGCCGAAGTTAGCTTTGCCACCGCTGCGGTCGACCAGCATGCTGACCGCTACGGGGATGCCGCCGTGGGCTTTGACGACTTCGATGACTTCCTTGATGGAGCCGCCCGTGGTTACGATGTCCTCGACGATCAAGCAGCGCTCGCCTTCATGCAGGGAGAAGCCGCGGCGGAAGGTCATTTTACCATCGACACGCTCGGTGAAGATGGCACGCGTCCCTAATGCCTTGCCCGTCTCGTGGGCCAGCAGGATGCCGCCGGTCATCGGCCCTACGACGGTCTCGATGTTGGCATCCTTGAATTTCTCGGCCATGGCCTTGCAGAGCTTCTCGGTGTACTCCGGTTTCTGGAGTACGTTGAATTTCTCCACATAGTGCGGGCTATGGAGCCCCGAGGTCAGGACGAAATGTCCATCCATGATGGCATGGCTCTCTACGAGCAATTCTTTTACTTCTGCTTCAGTCATTTATCTTACACTCTCCATTTCTTTGAGGATGGCTTCGGCGGCAGCCTTGGGGTCCTTCGCCGCGCGGATCGGGCGGCCGATGACGAGATGGCTGGCCCCGGCCTTCAGCGCCTTGGCCGGCGTAGCGATGCGGCTCTGGTCATCGACGCTGGCGCCCTTAGGCCGCACGCCCGGCGTCACGATCAGGAACTCCGGGCCGCAGGCTTCGCGGATGAGGGCGGCTTCCTGAGGGGAGGCCACGACGCCATCGAAACCTGCTTTTTTCGCCAGCTTTGCATAGCGGACGACGGCACTCTTGATCTGCAGTTCCTGCCCCAGCCCCTCCCAATCTTCCTGATTGATGCTCGTAAGTACCGTTACGGCAATGAGCTTCGGGCAGGGAATGCCACGCTTGTCGGCCTCCTCGTGCAGGCGCTCCGCTGCGACCTTCATCATGGTATAGCCGCCACCAGCATGCACATTGAGCATTGTGGCACCTAAGTCCATCAGCGAGCACAGTCCCCCAGCTACCGTGTTGGGGATATCGTGCAGTTTGAGGTCCAGGAATACATCTTTCCCCTGAGCACTGAGCCATCTTACCACGTCGCCACCGACGCTATAGAAAAGCTCCATGCCGACTTTATAATAGGATACGCTATCTCCCAGCGTATTGACGAGCGCCTTGACATCCTCCATCGTATGGAAATCAAGGGCTGCAATCAAACGTTCATCTGCCATAACGTGCTCCTTTCACTTCTATCATTTCTGAATCAACCAATCTGGACCTTGCCAACGATATCCTGGATATTTTCCAGGCCGCGATCTGCCAGATAATCACTGAGTCCATCGCAGATCTTCATGGTCACGGCCGGGTCGGCAAAGTTTGCCGTACCGACCGCCACGGCGCTGGCACCAGCCAGGAAGAACTCCACGGCATCCTCCCAGCAGGAAATGCCGCCCATGCCGATGATCGGCACCTTGACGGCCTGGGCAACTTGCCAGACCATGCGCAGGGCCACGGGCTTTATGCAGGGGCCCGAAAGGCCACCCGTGATATTACCAAGGGTCGGCCGCTGGGTATGGATGTCGATCTCCATGCCCATGAGCGTATTGATGAGCGACAAGATATCCGCACCGGCATCCTCGCAGGCTTTGGCCATCGTCACGATATCCGTGACATTGGGCGACAGCTTCAGGATGACCGGTTTCTTTGTATGTTTCTTGGCCTCGCGGACCACGGTGGCCGCCGCTTTCGGGTCCGTGCCGAAGACGATGCCGCCTTCCTTGACATTGGGGCACGAGACGTTGAGTTCAATGGCGGCGACGCCTTCGACATCGAGCATCTCAGCCAGTACGCCGTATTCCTCGACGGTGCTGCCCGAGATGTTGACGATGACGTTCATGCCATACTGGCCGATACGCGGCAGCGTATCTTTTAAGAATACCTCAACACCGGGATTTTCCAGGCCGATGCAGTTCATCATGCCCATCGGCGATTCGGTGATGCGCACGCCATCGTTGCCGCGGCGCGGCCTAAGCGTCGTGCCTTTGACCATGACGCCGCCAAGGCGTGCCAGGTCGACAAAATCGGCAAACTCCTCGCCAAACCCGAAAGTGCCCGAGGCCGTGAGCACCGGTGTATTCATGGCAATGCCCGCAAGATCCGTATGCAGTTTTGCATCTTTTTCCTGCGTGACCTGACTCATACGAACACCTCCTCTGCGGCAAAGACCGGGCCGTCCTTGCAGACCTTCTTGCGCTCGCCGCCCACTGTATCGATTGAGCAGGACAGGCAGGCCCCGAGGCCGCAGCCCATGCGTTTTTCGAGCGATACCTGACAGCGCACACCATGTTCCTTGGCGATTTTCGCAATGCCCTTCATCATGATTTCAGGGCCGCAGGCGACCACCAGGTCATAGTCCTTCTTTTGCAGCAGCTCGGGCAGCAGTGTCGTCGTAAAGCCTTTCGTTCCCAGGCTGCCGTCATCGGTCGTACAGAAGATATCCTGCACCTTGCCGGCAAATAGATCCTGCCAAAAGAGTTCCCCGCAGGTCTTGCCGCCCATGAGTACATCAGCTTTGCCCTGCGTGGCTGCGGCATAGAAGAGCACCGGCGAAAGGCCCATGCCACCGCCTACAATCAGTGGTTTTTCAGCCGTGGTATCAAAACCATGGCCAAGAGGCCCTAAGACGTTTATGGTATCGCCAGCTTCCAGCTCCGATATAGCCTTTGTGCCTTTGCCCACGACGCGGTAGATAAAGGCAACGGTGCCCTTCTCCTTATCCGCGGCAGCTATACCGACCGGACGGCGCAGCAGGCAGCTGCTGTTTAGGATGCGCAGCTGCACGAACTGGCCGGCCTCGGCAAGCTTTGCCACTTCGGGGGCCTTTACGACCAGCTGGAATACTTGGTCGTAAAGCTCCTGCTGGCTTACGATAACGGCGTCAACCGTTACTTTTTCCTTAGGCAAGACCATCACCACCACCGACATAGTCCTGGATGGCCAGGCTGTAAACAAGGCGGCGCTCACGCATGAACGAGAGCACGCGCAGGACTTCCCAGGCCGTGTCGAGCGAGGTCAGGCAGGCAATATCGTGCTCGACCGTCGCGCGGCGAATCTTGAAGCCATCCTTTACGGAGTGCTTGCCCTGGGTCAGCGTGTTGATGACCATGTTGATCTTGCCGCTCTTGATGCGCTCGATGATATCGGTGCTGCGCTCGTGCACTTTGCCGACAATCTCGACATCGATGCCCATCGACTGGATGGTTCTGGCCGTACCTTCGGTAGCGGCAATCTGGAAGTCAAGCTCGGAGAAGGCCTTGGCCAGCTGTTTCATCTCCTCTTTATCCTTATCGGCCACCGTGAAGAGCACGCAGCCCTTCGTCGGCACATGCGTGCCCGAACCGATGATGGCTTTGTAGAGCGCACGGGCATAATGGTAATCGATGCCCATGACCTCACCGGTCGATTTCATCTCCGGTCCAAGCGCAATATCGACATCGGTCATCTTGGCAAACGAGAAGACCGGCGCCTTGACGGCGACATACGGTTTTGGCGGGACAAGGCCGGACTTATAGCCAAGCTCTTTGAGCGTGCTGCCCATCGCGATGCGCGTCGCAAGATTCACCATCTTGACATCGGTGACCTTCGAGAGGAACGGCACCGTACGCGAGGAGCGCGGGTTGACCTCGATGATGTAGACCTCCCCATCGGCCACGACGAACTGGATGTTCAAAAGGCCCTTGACGTGCAGGGCAATCGCCAGCCGTTTCGTGTAATCAATGATCGTGTAGATGACCTTCGACGGCAGTGTCTGGGGCGGATAGACCGCAATGGAGTCGCCCGAGTGGACACCGGCGCGTTCCACGTGCTCCATGATGCCCGGGATGACCACGTCGACGCCATCGGAGATACCGTCAACCTCCACCTCGGTGCCCTGCATGTAGCGGTCGACGAGTACCGGATGGTCCGGCGTGACCTTTACGGCACGGCTCATGTAGTCGCGCAGCTCGTCTTCGTTGTAGACAATTTCCATGGCGCGGCCGCCCAAAACATAGGACGGGCGAACCATAACCGGATAGCCGATATTGGAAGCCCCCGTGATGGCATCCTCAAGGTTCGTGACGCTGATGCCCTGCGGACGCGGAATCTGCGTCTGCGTGAGGACTTCGTCGAAGCGCTCGCGGTCCTCGGCGCGGTCGATATCGTCAACCGACGTGCCGAACACTTTGACGCCAGCCTTCTGCAGCGAAGCCGCGAGGTTGATGGCCGTCTGGCCGCCAAACTGGACGATGACGCCCTCCGGCTTTTCCTTGTCGATGATGTTCAAGACATCCTCGGTGGTCAGCGGCTCGAAATACAGGCGGTCGGAGATATCGAAGTCCGTGGATACCGTCTCCGGATTGTTGTTGATGATGATGGCCTCGATGCCCATCTCCCGCAGAGCCCAGACTGAGTGAACCGAGCAGTAGTCAAACTCGACACCCTGGCCGATGCGGATTGGGCCCGAGCCAAGGACGATGACCTTGCGGGCATTGGAGGTCTGGACCTCATCCTGCTCGACGCGGAACGTCGAGTAGTAATACGGCGTAGCCGCTTCGAACTCAGCAGCGCAGGTATCGACCATCTTGTAAGCAGGCAGGATGCCCATGCTCTTGCGCGTCGTGCGGATTTCGTCGACGGATTTGCCCGTGATTTCGGCAATCGAGACATCGGCAAGGCCCACGTTCTTGGCGGCCAGCATATGTTTCGGCGTCAGCGGCTCGCTTGCAAGCGTCGTCTCGACGTCGGTGATGTTCTTGATTTTATGGATGAACCATTTGTCGATTTTCGTGATGGCATGGATTTCATCGACGGTCGCAATGCCGCGGCGCAGGGCCTCGGCGATGACGAAGATGCGCTCGTCGTTGATGCGCGCAAGGTTCTTCTTGACCCGCTCGTCGTCCCAGGCATCCATCTTATCCATATGCAGGCGGTGCACGCCGATCTCGAGCGAACGCACTGCCTTTAAGATGGCGCCTTCGAAGTGACGGTCGATGCTCATGACCTCACCCGTAGCCTTCATCTGCGTGCCGAGCGTGCGGTCTGCATAGACGAACTTGTCAAACGGCCAGCGCGGGAATTTGACGACGCAGTAGTCAAGGGCCGGCTCGAAGCAGGCTTTTGTCTTCTGCGTTACGGCATTGGTGATTTCGTCGAGCGTATAGCCGATGGCAATCTTGGCCGAAACCTTGGCAATCGGATAGCCCGTCGCCTTCGAAGCCAGTGCCGACGAACGGCTGACGCGCGGGTTTACCTCGATGACGTAGTATTTGTTGCTGTTCGGATCGAGTGCATACTGCGCATTGCAGCCGCCCTCGATGCCCAGCTCGCGGATGATGCGCAGCGAGGCACTGCGGAGCATCTGGTACTCGTGGTCCGTCAGCGTCTGGGACGGTGCCACAACAATGGAGTCGCCCGTATGGACGCCGACCGGGTCGAAATTTTCCATGTTGCAGACGGTGATGCAGTTGTCATTGCCGTCGCGCATGACTTCGTACTCGATTTCCTTCCAGCCGGCCACGCTGCGCTCGATGAGGACCTGGCCAATCATCGAGTAGTTGAGGCCCTTGATGACGATATCGATGAGCTCTTCTTCGTTCTCCGCGATACCGCCGCCCGTGCCGCCCATCGTATAGGCCGGGCGCACGATGACCGGATAGCCGATTTCGTTGGCGAATTCGACTGCCGACGGCACATCCTCGACAATCGTCGACTCAGGAATAGGCTCGCCGAGCTTCTCCATCGTCTCTTTGAACATTTCACGGTCTTCGGCCTTCTCGATAGCCTCCAGCGGCGTACCTAAAAGCTCGACACCGTATTTTTCCAGCACCCCGCGCTCGGCCAGCTGCACCGCAAGGTTCAGGCCAGCCTGGCCGCCCAGCGTTGCCAAGAGGCCATCCGGACGCTCCTTCGAGATGATTTCCTCGAGGAATTCCGGCGTCAATGGCTCGATGTAGACGCGGTCAGCGATATGCGAGTCCGTCATGATGGTAGCCGGGTTCGAGTTTACCAGAACGACCTCCAGGCCTTCTTCCTTAAGCGAGCGGCAGGCCTGAGAGCCTGCGTAGTCAAATTCTGCTGCCTGGCCGATGATGATCGGGCCCGAGCCGACGACCATGACCTTTTTGAGATTTTCTTTCTTTGGCACAGTTTATTCCCCCTTGAGCATCGTCCAGAACTGATCGAAAAGATACATATTGTCATCCGGTCCCGGCGATGCCTCCGGGTGGTACTGTACCGAGAAGATAGGTAGGTCTTTGTGGCGCATGCCCTCGACCGTGCCATCGTTGACATTGATATGCGTGACTTCCAGCGGCAGATCCTTGAGCGATTCCTCGTCGACGGCATAGCCGTGGTTCTGGGAGGAAATCTGCACGCGGCCCGTCAAGAGATTCTTGACCGGCTGGTTGCAGCCGCGGTGTCCAAACTTCAATTTATAGGTCTTGGCGCCCAAGGAGCGCGCCAGCAGCTGGTGACCCAGGCAGATGCCGAAGATCGGTTTCTTGCCGATGAGCTTCTTGATCTCCTCGACAATCTCCGGCACGTCCGCCGGGTCGCCAGGGCCGTTCGAGAGGAAAATGCCGTCTGGATTGAGGGCCAGGACTTCCTCCGCCGTCGTATGGGCCGGCACCACCGTGAGTTTGCATCCCAGGTCATGCAGCGATTTCAGGATATTCTGCTTAACGCCAAAGTCCATGGCGACCACATGCGGTGCATCGGCGGCCTCGGCCTCCATGGTGTATGCCTCAGGCGTCGTGACTTCCATGACCACATCCTTCTTGATGGGCACAGCGAAGAGCTCGTCGATTTCGGTCTGGGCGGCGTCCTCGGACACGATGATGCCCTTCATGGTGCCGGCCGAGCGGATCTTGCGGGTGACGGCGCGGGTGTCCACATCGTAGAGACACGGTACGCCCTGCTTCGTCAAAAAGTCTGCAAGGCTTGTCTCGTAATGCCAGTTGTTGCCTATCTCGCAAAGCTCGCCGATGACGAAGCCATTGACAAAGGATTTGCGCGACTGCATGAAAAGGTCCGCGATACCGTAGTTGCCGACCATCGGATACGTGAGCGTCAGAATCTGACGGCAGTAGGATGGATCGGTCAGGCTTTCCTGATAGCCCGTCATGCCTGTATTGAAAACAACCTCACCGGTTGCCTTGATGTTATTCAAAAGTTTGCCGTGGAAAACGGTACCGTCCTCCAGGATCAATTTACCCTTCATGAAATCACCTCATATAGTTTAAAGAACTTCGCCATCCTGCATAACAATCTTGCCGGCAACGACCGTCAGTACCGCTTTGCCTTTGAGCTCGCGGCCGATGAACGGACTATGGCTGCCCTTCGTGTAGAATTTCTTTTCGTCAACGGTCCAGCAAAGCTCGGGATCGATGACCGTGATATCGGCGCTCTTGCCGACTGCCAGCGTGCCTGCGTCCATGCCAAAGACCTTCGCCGGCTCGCAGGTCATCTTGGAAACGATGGTCGGAAGGTCGAGCTTGCCTGCGTGGTAAAGGTCCGTCAGCATGATGCCAAGGGACGTCTCAAGACCAGGGAATCCGCTGGGCGCGTAGATGTACTCGCGGTCCTTATCCTCCTGTGCATGCGGGGAATGGTCCGTGACGATCGCGTCGATGGTGCCGTCCTTGAGGCCTTCCAGCAGGGCGTCGCAGTCCTGCTGGGCCCGCAGCGGCGGATTGATTTTCGTTGACGTGTCAAACAGGTTGACGCATTCGTCGGTCATGGTCAGATGCTGCGGTGTGACTTCGCAAGTGACGCGCACGCCGCGTTTTTTGGCCTGGCGCACGATGTCCACGGCCCGGGCCGAGCTGATATGGGCCACATGGACGCGGGAACCGGCGTACTCCGCCAGCATGATGTCGCGGGCTACGGCGATGTCCTCCGCCACCGTCGGGCGGCCCTTGAGGCCCAGCATTGCACTGCGGTGGCCTTCGTTCATGACGCCGTCTTCGACGAGCGACGTCTCCTCGTCGTGGTTGACAATGACCTTGTCAAACGTATGCAGATAGTCAAAGGCATTCAGCAGCACTTTGGCCTTCTGATCGTAGTGGCCGTCATCGGAGAAGGCCACCGCCCCTGCTTCGATCATATCGCCGAGCTCGGCCAGTTCCTTGCCCTCCTGCCCTTTCGTCACGGCGCCGATGATCTTCACATGGACTTTGGCCACATCTTCGGCGCGCTTTTCCAGGCTGCGCACCATGGCAGCATCATCCACTACCGGTTTCGTGTTCGGCATCGTGCAGACCGTCGTGAAGCCACCAGCAGCTGCCGCGTTGGCACCGGACTCGAAGTCCTCCTTGGCCTCCTGCCCCGGCTCGCGGAAGTGCACATGCAGGTCGATAAGGCCCGGCGTTACGACTTTGTCCGTGGCATCGTAGATCTCTGCCCCATCAGCCGCGAGGTTTTCACCGATTTCTTTTATCTTGCCATCCTCGACGAGTACATCGGCAATTTTATCGAATTTCCCGGCCGGATTGATGACGCGGCCGCCTTTAAGCAAAAGTTTCATTCCTGTTTTCCTCCCGTCAATACCAAGGTAAAGAGTGCCATGCGGACTGCGACACCATTCTGGACCTGTTCCTGAATGGCTGAGTTATCACCATAGGCAGTGAACGGAGAGATTTCCCAGCCCTTGTTCATCGGGCCTGGATGCAGGATAAGAGCATCGTCCTTGGCAAGCTTGAGGCGCATGTCGTTGAGGCCGAAGATACGCGCATACTCACGCGTCGTCGGGAACAAGCCACCCTTCATGCGCTCGAGCTGGATGCGCAGCACCTCGATGACATCAGCATTGGCAATGGCATCTTCGATGCGCTCGTGGACAATGACGCCCGGTTCCTGATAGAGGAAGCGCGGGATCAGCGTCTTCGGTCCTGCGATATGGACTTCCATGCCCATCTTGCGCATGCCGTAGATATCCGAGCGGGCCACGCGGCTGTGCAGCACATCGCCGATGATGGCAACCTTGAGGCCCTCGAGATGGCCCTTGTGCTCCTGGATCGTGAAGAGATTCAAGAGGCCCTGGGACGGATGGGCGTGGGCACCATCGCCGGCATTCAGGATCACAGGACTTACGACGCGGGAAGCGTACTCCGCAGCACCTTCCGCCTTGTGGCGCATGACGATGGCATCGACGCCCATGGCCTCGATCGTATAGAGCGTATCGCGCAGACTCTCGCCCTTGACAATGGAGCTCGTGCCAGCCGTGATGTTCACCACGTCGGCGCCGAGGTATTTGCCGGCCAGCTCAAACGACGTGCGCGTGCGCGTGCTCGGCTCGTAGAACAGCGTGACAATGGATTTTCCGCGCAGTGTCGGTACCTTCTTGATATCACGATGGATGATGTTCTTCATTTCCTTCGCGGTCTCAAGTACGAGACGAATCTCCTCCGGGCTGAAATCCTCCAGGCCCAAGACGTTCTTTCCTCGTAAGGATACATTAGTTTTTCCCAAGTCAATCACTCCTTAACATGTTGACAGTTATAATTATACATTACTTATGTATAAAATTTCAAGGAGAAATCCATTGCCTTTTGCGATTTATTCATCAAAAAAAGGCTTTCCTATGCGTATGCATAAGAAAGCCCAAGCTTTATGATAAACTTATAGCGTTGTTAATTGCTTCCTTTATGCGCATCGCAGTACGCATTTTAAAAGGTAATGTATTTATATGTCCTTGTGCAGCTCTCGTCTGCTTTGCACTTATTATACCCTCACCACGGACAAAATGCAAGGGAGTATTTTTACTTTTTTCAAGGACATATGACATCTTTTTCTTCGTAGGATAGAAAAAGGGGGCACATCCTCTTATGAGATGCGCCCCCTGAAAGTCTTAAACGGCCGACGGAACAAACTCTTCCTCGGCATACCCATACCTCGCTGTAACACGGTATATCAGGCGTTTATCCTCGGCACTGCGAATCGTGATATGATCAAGATCCCTCAGCATCGCCTTGATATCCATGACAGCTGCCATACTGCTAATATAATCAATAGCTCTGGCCATACTGATTTTATGCCGCTCTGGCTCAACGGCTCCTTCATGATAGACATCCATATGAACCTTGGCCTCGCGGTTCACCGGATAACGACATAGTTCCGGCTCCCAAGCGTTAGTTATTTTCTTAATCCGCTCGATTTGTTCCATTCCATCGCTTCTCCCCATTACTTACATCATGGATTATATTTTTAACATAAATCATAATAGCAGGATGGGCGGAGAGCGTCAAGGCCTAAGGTCCTAATAAATAACTCAAACTTCGCAGGTAAAAATCCCCTGCACCCCTTGAAAGTCCAGGCTTT
>CALYVJ010000025.1 GCA_945494195.1 uncultured Selenomonas sp.
TCTAATCGTCCATAAAATCATCCCATTACATTCAATTATGTATATTATAGCAGTTTATTCTTTGAATCGGAATGAAAACTTTCGCCCGGGAGTGATGTACTGGAGCATGTTGACTTCGCTTTCATCGACCATGGCGGCTACGTTGGTTCGGGCATCGGCTTCCTGCGGAGTGCGGATAATCTGAAGTTCGCCCATATAACGCTGATAATCGACATTGTCGAGGGTGACCGCGCCGATTGGGCGGATGATAGTATTGTCCGGCTGGATGGTCTCGCCCATATTTTTGAGAATCTGGCGGCTTTCCTCGGCACGGATGGCATCCCGGGCTTCATCAGCCCGGGCCGTAAAGGTATGGGAAAGCAGTTCGCGCTGTACCGGGTCGCTCGTCAAAAGCTTCGCACCCAAGGTAACCTGATGATTGTTGAGGGAGCCGATAGCGTGCAGTTCTTCCTCCGTGGGGAGACTATCCGAAAGGAAGATGGAGTCGATTCCCAAGGCGATGAGGTGCCGGGCGGCCAGTTCTGCAGTTTCATCTCGGTGGTCTTCCATGGTGGGGAGGCCGTCCTTCAAGGGGCTTCGGCGGCGCCCCTGACTGGGAACGAAGGCTCCTGTCTTGATTTTTAGCTTGTGCAGCATCATAGTCTTGCGCACAAGGCATTCTTCGCTGATTCCCGTACCGCGGCGGGGATAGAAGTTGTGCAGGGCGTCAATCTGGCGGAAGTTGGCCTGCATTTCTACCAATGCACTGAGAAGTTTGCCAGTAATGGTGGAGGCGTTGAGTTGAATGCGGATATCCTGTTTGTTGTGCGATAATTTTACAATCTCTTCCAGGCCAAAACCATAATCTAACCGTAGGGTGGTGATGCCCAGCATGCGGAATGCCGAAGGAGAAAATTCCTTGATTCCCAACAAATCCATAGTAGCTGGTGAGATATCCGAGATGATTTCCATATCGTGGCGCCGGGCTTCCCGCAACAATTCCGACAGTTCGTGCTTCAAAGCTTGGACATTGGTTTCGGGGATGTGCAGGGAGGTGAAGATACGGCGAAAGCCGCAGGCTGCAGCTTTATCGATGAGTTCAAGATTTTCCTCCAGGGTGTTATCCAACCCTGGGTAGATTGAAATCCCGTTGTTCATGAAATATTCCTTCTTTATCGTTTTATGTTATGGTGATGCAGCGGTTCAGTCTTTTCCGGCAGGGTCATCAAAACCGAGCAGCCAGGTGGCTGCAAAGCCAGCTGCATAAGCGGTAATCAATCCCAAAAGGTAAAGTGCTATATGGTCGGTACCGGCAGCCAGAGGCAGCCCGGAAATACCAAGGGTAGCAGATCCAATGCCGAAGGCGGCCTGAACCGCTCCGCCGAAGGCTCCTCCGATGCAGGCTCCGATGAATGGCCGGCCCAGCGGGAAGGTGACACCATAGATAAGGGGTTCTCCAATGCCCATGATGCCAACCGGGAGAGCGGAGGCAACCGTCTGTTTTAGGTGTTTGTTCTTGGTCTTCAGGTAGACGGCAAAGCTGGCTCCCACCTGTCCCGCTCCGGCCATGGCCAGGATGGGAAGCAGTATGGTTACGCCGTAACGGGCGAGCAGGTCTACGTGAATCGGGGTGAATGCTTGATGGAGTCCAAGCATGACAAGGGGAAGCCATAACCCGCCAAGAACAAAGCCGGTTATGGCACCACCGGCATTTATGGCAGTAGTTACCGTCTGGCCTATGAGATCGGACAGAAAACCGCCTAAGGGTTGCAGAAACAGAATGGCAATTGTGCCGGCAAGGAGGAAGGTGAAGAGCGGTGTCAAAAATAGGTTGAACACCTCGGGAATGATGCGCCGCAAGCGCTTCTCCAGCAGGGCACCAAGGGCGGCGATGAGCAGTACGGAAATAACACCGCCACGGCCCGGGACGAGTTGGGTATCATTGAGGGTGATGGCAGCCAGCCCTGGATGGGTGATGAGTCCGCCGAGAATGCCGCCAAGGATTGGGGTGCCACCAAATTCCTTGGCGGCATTGAAGCCGATGAAGAGATTCATCCCCCAAAAGATGACATTACCCGCAACGGCCAGCAGCTGAAACCAGGCCGTTGCGGAAACTGTGGGGTCGGCTTTGGCAACGACATTTAACAGGCCGCTGATGAGTCCGCAGGCGATGAAGGCGGGAATCAGCGGGACGAAAATGCTGGCGATCCGTTTAAAGAATAATTTAAATGGCGTGGCGTTCTTGGCGCGGATCTGTGCGTGAAGTTCTTTGCCATCGCCAATCGGCGCCTTTTCGGCTGTGGCAGCTGCTTGTTTGGGGGTGGTGGCTGTTGCGCTGGCATGGACGAGATTGGAAAATTCGTCGGTGACGTTATCCACCCGGCCCGGGCCTAAGATAATCTGTAATTCGTCCTCGTTTTGATTGACGCCAAGAACGCCTTCAATGTTCTTCAGGCGTTGTTCGATATCGGCAGGTGGTTTTTCCAATCCCAGGCGGAGGCGGGTCATGCAGTGGGTTATGGTTTTAATGTTCGTGGCAGGTCCGGTGATCTGGAAAATCTGTTGGGCGATTGCTTCATAGTTCATGTGTGTTCCTCTCTTTCATGCAAAGCACTGCCGAGTTTTCCTTCGGCCTTAATGAGCAGCTGGCGTCCCTCCTCCGCGCGGCAGCCTGTGAGTTGTAGCAGGATGGCAAGTTTGGCGTTCCCCTGGGCCTTGGCGAGGGCTGCTATGGCTTTTTCGCGGCTGCAATCTGCCGCTTCCATGACGATGCGGCGGGCTCGTTCCTCCAGCTTGAGGTTAGAGGTTTTTACATCGACCATGAGATTCCCGTAGACCTTGCCCAGTTTAATCATGGTACCTGTGGAAAGCATATTGAGTACCAGCTTTTGCGCGGTGCCAGCTTTCATGCGGGTACTGCCGGTAACTGCTTCGGGGCCGGTGATAGGGGTTATTGCAATGTCAGCAAGTCCGGCAATCTGTGAGTTCTCGCTGCAGGACAAGGCAATGGTTAGTGCCTGGAGTTTTTTTGCATATTCGATGCCGCCGATTACATAAGGCGTGCGGCCGGAGGCTGCAATACCGACTAGTACATCGTCAGGAGAAAAGCCGGCGGCTTTTAAATCTTCACCGGCAAGATCAGGCTTGTCTTCCGCACCTTCCTGTGCTTTGAAGATGGCGGGGGTTCCCCCGGCAATAAGTCCCTGTACCAGCTCGGGGGAGGTTCCATAAGTTGGGGGACATTCGACAGCATCGAGGATGCCGAGACGGCCGGAGGTACCAGCACCAATATAAAAGAGTCGGCCTCCGGTTTTGAGTTTTTCGGTGATGAGGTCAATTGCTTGGGCGATTTGTGGCAATACTCGTTCCACTGCCAGGGGAACGAGCTGGTCTTCGCGATTGATGGCAGCCACCATTTCGAGGGTACTGAGTTCATCGATATGAGCGGTATGGGGATTACGGCGTTCTGTCGTAAGTTTATTTAATGAAATCATCAGGGTCTCCTTTTTACGTTGTTTATCCTTAGTATAGCATATAACACAGCGGAAGACATATATCTCAGGCAGGGCAGTAAAAAAGCGGCTGCCTGAATCGGCAGCCGCTTTTAAAAGTGGTTAGCAAGATAAAGTTTTTGGTCAGCCCACGAGGCTCTGGCCAAAGTAAACGATGAGGCCCATGACGATGACGAAGGGCACATAATACCTGACTGCGAATTTCAACAGCTGGCCGTCAACACCGGTAACACCAATCGAAGCAACCGCGATGGCGATACTTTGCGGGGATACCATTTTGCCGGCGCAGGCACCGGTGGCATTAGCAGCGGCAATCCAAGCCTGAGCAGCCGGGGTTGCACCGATTGCTAATGCGGAGTCAGTCTGCAGTTTACCAAACAACACGCAACTGGAAGTAGCGGAACCCGTGATGAAGGTACCGATGGAGCCGATAAAAGCGGCAATGCACGGATAAGCCGTACCCGTGGCAGCGACAGCTGTTTCTGCAATTTCATGCGTCATGCCAGCATAGCCCATGACTTTTGCGGTAGCGATGACCGCGATGATGGTAACAATCGTGAAACGCAAATTGATTACGGTTTCCTTGAGAACGCGAAGCATCTCACCCCAAGCGGCACCTTGAACGCTGCCACCGATGAATGCCGCCAGGAGAATCAGGATACCCGGCGTAGCAACCCACGTGAAGGTATAGGGGGTGCCGCCTTCCCCATCATAGATAAGGACAGAAGTTTTGATGAGGTTAAGCGGATCATGGAGTGCTGGAACGAGTTTTGACGTAGCCAGCAGGAAGACGAAAATCAGGATGAACGGCAGCCAAGCTTTGAAGCCGCTAGCAGCGGTAACAGGATCTTCGTCGTCGTGGGACGGCATAGCGTATTCCGGATCATTTATCGGGAACAGTTTGGCGCAGCTAACAATGGCACCCATGGTACCGATAGCGCCAGCGACAACAGCCAGTTCCGGGCCCATGAAGTAAGCGACAATCAGCTCAGGGATAAGGAAGCCGAGAGCTGCGGCAAGGCACATGATGGTCATGCCCTTCAGTGCTTTGAGTTTTCCGCCACCGGCAACAAGTGTCATAAGCGTCGGGCAGAGAACCGTCAGCGGAGCGAGCTGCAGGCAGGTGTAAGTAGCAAGGGTAGTTGGATCATTGCCCGTAACGCTGCCAAGGGTGACGAGCGGAATTCCGATGGAGCCATAAGCGGTTGGTACGGAATTGGCAATCAGGCAGACCGAGGCAGCCATAATGGGGTTGATGCCGATGCCGGCAAGCATACCTGCCGGTATCGCAATGGCCGTACCAAAGCCAGCCATACCCTCGAGGAATCCACCGAAACCCCAGCCAATCAAGAGAATCAGCACGCGGCGGTCATGGCTGACCGAGGTGAGCATTTTTTTGATGACGTCCATGCCTTTGGTGTGCAGGGAAAGATTGTACGTAAAGATTGCGGCGATGATGACCAAAAGGATTGGCCAGCAAGCCAAGGCAACACCCTCGAGGAAAGCCTGGAAAGCGTGCACAGCGGTCATATCATAGAGTCCCATGCCGACAACAATCGAAATGAGGAGGGCCAGGAGGCAGGCCTTGTGACCGGGCATATGAAGGATGCTCAGCGCAACGACCAACCAAAGAATTGGGGACAGTGCGAGTAGAACCAAATGAGTTCATTCCTTTCTTTTGATGACAGATCATCGTGAAAAATATTAAAAATTATAAATAAGACACTTCATTATATAAATAGGTACTAAAAAAGTCAATGCGTAAGCTAAAAGGTTCTATTTTTAGAAAACTATGAATAACAATACAGCGAGAGAGAAAGAAAAAGAACCCGGATAAAAATGGGTTCAAATTCCGTTAGAACGCTATTAATAGAGGCGATCGACTTCGTAACCGTTTTTGTTCAAGGCTCCGATTATACGGTTGACATGTTCTTCGTTATGGGTTTCGACAGTGACCTCCAAAACCACTTTTTTGAAGCTGTCGGTGACTTTGGCCTGATTGTGGTTGAGTTCGATGACATTGGCATTTTCCTCAGCCAGGATACGGGAAACATTGAGAAGCTGTCCCGGTTTATCCGGCAGCGGAACGGCGAAACAAAATACACGGCTGCGGGCAATCAAGGCCTTTTCAATCAGTGCGGAAATCATAGAGATATCAATGTTGCCGCCACTGACGATAGCGGCGACTTTCTTCCCTTTGAAGGGAAGCTTTGTCAGCGCTGCCAGTGAGAGAACACCGGCCCCTTCTGCAATGAGTTTATGTTTTTCGATGAGAGCCAGCAGGGCGCCCATGATTTCCATTTCCGAAACGGTGATGATATCGTCGAGATATTTCTTGCAGAATTCAAATGTCAGTGTACCGGCCGTTTTTACCGCGCAGCCATCAGCGACGGTATCTGCACTGTCCAAGGTAAGGATTTTGTTGTTCGCGAGAGCTGTTTTCATGCAGGCTGCATTTTCTGGTTCGACACCGATGACCTTAATGTCAGGATTGACGAGTTTCGTAGCCAGGGCTACGCCGGAAGCAAAACCGCCACCGCCAATTGGTACGAGAATGGCGTCGATATCCTTGCAGGCATCGATGATTTCAAGGGCGGTCGTGCCCTGTCCGAGGAGAACCTGCAAATCATTGAAGGGATGGATGTAGACATAGCCATATTTCTTCTGCAATTCCAGGCTGTAGGCATAGGCATCGTCGAACCCGTCTCCGTGCAACACAACTTCGGCGCCTAGAGCCTTGGTTCCTTCTACTTTTAGGATCGGGGTGGTGGCTGGCATGCAAATAACGGCCTTTACGCCAAGTTTTTGGGCGGCATAGGCAACGCCTTGGGCGTGATTGCCGGCAGAGGCTGTGATGACACCTTTGGCGCGCTCCTCTTCAGTCAGTTGGCTTATTTTGTTATAGGCACCGCGCAGCTTGAAAGCACCGGTGTGCTGAAGGTTTTCTGGTTTTAGGAATACTTGGTTGCCGGATATTTCCGAGAAAAAATCGCTGGGAATCAGCGGTGTTTTCTTGACGACACCTTCGAGTTGGCGGGCTGCTTGGTAGACGCCGGAAATAGTAGTAGCGGCAACGATTTCCTGATTGGATGGAGCTGCAGGTTCTTTTTTCGGCATGAAAAGGCCTCCTTGATACAAAAACAGTTATATTGAAAAATAAGAATGTATTTACAGTGGCAATCATATAATGTCGATAAAAACCCCGTAAATGTTTAATAAAGTTTATCATCTTTTTACAATTATTGTCAACGTGATTTTAGGTAAGAAAAATTTCGAGAGGTTTATAAAAATTAGAGGAATTTTGTGGAAATTTAGCGAAATATACAGTATAAGACTCACGGGGGAGGAATCCAGATGAAGAATCTTACCCGTATCCTTGTTCCTGTTGATGCGTCAGAGGGAGCTGAGCGGGCAGTAGCGTTTGCGGTGTCCTTGGCGGAATCTACGGGAGCAGTGCTCGATATTTTGCATGTTTCTTATTTTGATAAGAATACAGATGCAGAAGAAGAGTCGTGGCTGCCGGAGGCAATCGCTGGCTCTGTCGGGGTAATGGAGAAGGAGGCTTTGGAACGAGCGAGGAAGCATGTTCCGCCTTCGGTTGCGGCAGAGTATCATCGTCGAACGGGAATTCCCGCTGATGAGATTTTGCGTTTTGCGCAGGAAAAGCAGACTGGACTTATCGTGGTCGGCTGTCGTGGCCTTGGTTTTATGAAGGGGCTTTTGCTTGGAAGCGTTAGTCAGGAAATCGTTGAACGGGCAGAGGTTTCGGTGGCAGTGGCCAGATAATGGAAGGCATTTTATCAAGGGGGTAAATATTATGATGAAAAATATCCTTGTACCAGTAGATGGATCGGAAGGTTCGGACCGTGCGGTTGCTCAGGCAATTGCTTTAGCGGAAGCTTGCGAGGCAAAACTTAACTTTTTGTATGTCGCAAACATCAATCAGTTGGCAATCAAGGCCTGCTTAGCCGATGCAATCTTGGAAGCAGTAACAAAAGCTGGCAATGTCATTTTGGATCGCGCGATGCAGATGGTACCGTCCGATGTGGAAAAAGAAGCTTTCTCGGAGACGGGCTCTCCTGCAGTAGTTATTCTCGACTTTGCCGCCAGCAATGATATGGACCTCATTGTCATGGGCAGCCGCGGTCTGGGCGTTGTCAAAGGCGTTCTCTTGGGCAGCGTTAGTCAATATATCGTAGAGCAGTCGAAGTGCCCGGTATTGGTCGTCAAATAAGAATCCTTGTATTACATTTCTATATAAAAAAGTCACGGATAAGGATGGAGAAATAATCCATACGTTATCCGTGACTTTTTATTCGTCTGTATATAGAAGCTTCAGCTTTCCCTTTTTTCGCCAAGCTTTCATATCGATGATGCGTTGATTGCGGCTGCCGCGGAAACTCAGGGTGAGATCGCGCTGTTCCTCCAGATATTTTCCGTCGACCAGTACGTCGATTTCCTCAAGCAAGGCATTGATGGCAGGATTGTGGCGGGCAATGAGTTCCTCGAGGGTGTAGCCGCTATAGCTCCATACATCCAGGCCGCGGGCATGGACATCTTTGGCAAGTCGTGTGAGGGGAGCTGGCTGCATGAAGGGTTCTCCACCGCTGAAGGTCACACCGGACAGGAGCGGGTTATTATCGATTTCGGCCACGATGGCTTCGGGAGTGGTTTCCCGTCCTCCCTGAAAGTCGTGGGTGTCGGGGTTGTGGCAGCCAGGGCAGTGATGGGGGCACCCTTGGGTGAATACGGTAAGCCGTACGCCTTCGCCGTCGACAACGGAGTCGTCAACAATGCCGGCGATTTTGAGTTTCATGGATGAAGCCTTCCTTTCATAGAAAAACCTTCCTCAACGAGGAAGGTTTTTGTGATTGCGGTTTTAGTGCCGCATCCCATGCTTCACGCGGTCATGTTCTTCGGCGCGCTTGGCATTGTTCCAGCGGTCAATGGTGCCGACCAGATAGCCGGTGATGCGACGGATGCGTTCAAACTTCTGTGGCTGGAGAACGTAATCGATGTTGACATCGTCGTTGCCAGCGGCTGAAATATGGAGTGTGTCAAGTTTTTCCTTGGTTTCATTCTCGACATAGTCGATGTAATTCACAATTTCCTGCTCGGAAATGTCCTCGAGACCTTCTACGGTTACGTCAATGCCATTCACTAACATGTAATCCACCTGTCTTCCGATATTAATCATGCTTATTTATTAATCTTGATGCAAACAGAATTTTTTTCGCCTGCAAGGAAATTATACAATATATATGGTTTGCTAGTCAATAGTAATACTACATATAGTTGTTTATGGCACGTAATACACAGGCTTATCCACAGAAAAAATATGTATGATATCTGATATTTTGATAGTTTATGCAGCTATCGCTCCGTCCGGACTGCAGGGTAAACGATGAAATCCGCGTAGTTATTGATTGCGGGGTAAGCGGGGGGATGAATAAAATTTCTTGGAGGAAAAAGTTATCCACAAGCGTCATTGCGGGGATTGGTCGGCTTGAATGACCGTGCGGATCGGATAGGGGATTTCGATTCCTTCTTCCCGATAACGCTTGGTCAGCGCTTTGATAAATTCGTGTTTGAGCAAAAATTGATGGTCGAAGCGGCTGGAATGCATGATGACATTGAAGTCAATGCTGGAATCGCCGAAAGTGTGGAAACGGACGGCTGGCTTTATTTTTGCATCTTTGTCGACTTGCTCCAGGATGGTTTCGGCAACTTCAACGGTCACGCGTTCGACTTTTTCGAGGTCGCTGTCATAAGCCACGCCAATGGGAATACGGATGACGATGTCACGGTGAGGCATGCTGAAGTTAGTGATGTTAGAGGAAGCGATTTTTTGATTTGGTACGACTACCATATTGGCATCGCCGGCCGGAACAATGGTGGTGAAGCGCCAGGTAATATCGGTGACACGGCCCTCTTCACCGGTGCTTAGGCGGATGTAATCACCGATGCGCAGCTGTTTGGAAAGAATCAGATGCAGGCCGGAAAAGATGTTGGCCAGCGTTTCTTGTAACGAGAGGGCAACGGCCATACCACCGACACCCAGGGCAGTCAGTATGGGGGCAATGGAAATCCCATAATATTGAAGGATGACGAGAAAGCCCATCGCGTAGATAATGCCGTTGACAATGGCATTTAGCAAGGTGGTCTTTGGCATCTTCTGATCAGAGCGCTCGATTTGCATGTCAATGATGCCGTTTACGGTGCGGGCAATAACCCGGGTAATCGACAGGATGATGACGGTGAATAAGACATAGGAGAAAATCCTGACCAGTGGTTCACTCAGATGGCTGGTGTTGACAATCCAATAAAGGCCAACGACGAGGCAGAGGGAAAACGGTACTCCGCGGAGTGCGTTGACAAAAATGAATTGCCAGGTCGTTTCATCTGTGGAGAGATGACGGGAAACGCGGCGATGAATGATGCGGTTGATGGTGATACCAGCGGTAAGGGCGACGGCGAGGATGCAGCCCGGCAGGATAAGCATTTCTAAAAGATGAGCCCAGTCAATCCAGGACATCCATTCCATAGTGGACAAAATAAAACCCCCTTAGTTATCGATGACAGTGATTGAATCACTTGAACTCGAAAATACAATTATTATACTATATAATAGGAAAAAGAAAAACAAAAATAGGAATGGAGCGATAGTATGGCAGAAATTCTGCACGTCGGTGAACGTCTCCAATTGCGGAAGGCAGAGTTATCCGACCTCGGTTATATCATGAAACTGGAATATGAGCCAGAGAATCTCAAGTTTATCGTCCCCTTTGACCGGGACTTTCATACGAACCTTATCCGTGAAGGAAAAGCGGCTATGGATATTATTGTCGAGGAAAGAGAGACTGGCAAGCCTGTTGGGTACTTGATGATTAACGGGCTGACGACTGAGGCGAAGGAAATCGAGTGGACCCATGTCATCATCGAGGAAAAAGGCGTTGGATACGGGCACGAAGCCATGAAGCTGTTGAAGGCTTGGTCCTTTGAGGATTTGAAGTTTCATCGTGCCTGGATGGATTGTAAGGACTATAATGCACGAGCCTTGCACCTTTATGAGTCAGAGGGAATGGTGCGGGAAGGCTTGATTCGAGAGACCATCATTACCAACGGCGTATATGAAAATCTGGTAATATTAGGGATTTTGGATCGTGAGTATCAGGCACGGAAGGAACAGGGACTGGAACTTCCCGCGAAATAACAAGATAGAACCTGCATATAAGAATGAAGCAAACAGGACACATGTTTAAGAAACAAGAGGAAATCCGCATCGTTTCAAGACATGTGTCCTTTTATTGTAAGCCGGAAAGGGATACAATAATAACAACCTAAGATAAGATTAAGAACAGTAATCGTCAGACAATTGTAAACATAACGAACTGTTTATGGTATGGGAGGTCTTTTTATGAGTAAATTTAAACGTGCCTTTATTATTGTGCTGGACAGCTATGGTATTGGCCGTGAGCCGGATGCTCCGGAATTCGGTGATGATGTATGCAACACGTTGAAATCCATTGTTGCTTCTCCAAAGTATGATACGCCGAATATGAAAAAACTTGGTCTCTTCAATATCGATGGCGTGGATTGCGGTACGCCGGAAGCAAAGCCGATGGGAAGCTTTGCCCGCCTGCGTGAACTTTCTCGTGGTAAGGATACTACCATTGGCCATTGGGAAATTTCCGGTATCGTATCGGAGCGTCCGCTGCCAACTTATCCGGACGGCTTCCCCGCTGATTTGATTGCGAAACTCGAGAAGGCCTTTGGCAAAAAAATCCTGTGCAACAAGCCTTATTCCGGGACGGCTGTCATCCACGATTACGGCCGTGAGCAGGAAGAAACCGGCGGCTTGATTGTTTATACGTCGGCGGACAGTGTTTTCCAGATTGCTGCCAATGAGGCCGAGGTGCCAGTAGAAGAACTCTATGATTACTGCAAGACGGCTCGCGAGATGCTGCAGGGGGAACATGGGGTAGGCCGTGTCATTGCCCGTCCGTATGTAGGCAGCTATCCGGATTATACACGTACTTCCCGTCGTCATGATTTCTCGCTGGATCCGACGGGGGACACCATGATGGATGCGTTGCAGCGTAAAGGTCTTGAAACCATCGGCGTCGGTAAGATTTCCGATATTTTCGCAGGCCGCAGCATTAGCCGCAGCTTGGGCATCAATAAGGATAATGTCGATGGCATGGAAAAGACGCTGAAAGTCATGGATGAAGATTTCACAGGGCTGTGCTTCGTAAATCTTGTGGATTTTGATATGCAGTATGGTCATCGCCGCAATATTGATGGTTATGCGGAGGCTGCGACGGTATTTGACCGCCAGCTGGGCGAGTTCATGGCAAAGATGAAAGACGATGATGTGCTGATGATTACAGCAGACCATGGTTGTGACCCGGGAGCACCGGGGACGGATCATACGCGCGAGTATGTGCCATTGTTGATTTACGGCAAGCAGATCAAAGAGGGCGTCAACCTCGGAACCTATCCGACCTTTGCCATGATTGGCGCAACGATTTCGGATATGTTTGGCTGTGACCTCAAGACGAAAGGTGAGAGCCTGT
>CALYVJ010000026.1 GCA_945494195.1 uncultured Selenomonas sp.
GATTTTTATGTTCCGGACAGTACCATTTAACCTGCGAGAAAATGCTGAACGTGGCCGTGAGGCATTGGAGAAAGCCTTGGAATTTATGGCAGACCAGCCATTCAATCCGATGGGGAAAGTCAGCAGCGCCTTATCACCATTTCGCGTGGATGTGATTTCGACAGAGGCGGCCTATGAGCTTTTTGCTGAGCTGCCCGGGTTCTATAAAGAACAAATAAACGTATCCTATGATGACAACCATTACCTGTGGATCCGAGCCGAGCGGCAGGATGGTGACATGCAGGTCAAATTCCTTTGCCGGGAACGCCGCACAGGGGAGTTTGAGCGGACGTTCCTGATTGATGGAATCAAAAAAGAAGATGTATCGGTTTCCTATGAGAATGGTGTGCTTCATATCATACTTCCGAAAGAAGAGGCGAAAACGTCCCGGACGGTGTTTGACATCGATTAATTTATTTTCGTTCCCCGCCCGTCCCTAGCAGGAATTTCGTGGTGTATCGTGAATATTATTAAAGTATAGAATTATTGTTACGTATACTTTACGATGCAGGAATATGGAATAGGAAATAAGGAGGGAGCTGCTCATGATGGATGAAAAAGACTGGGAAGAATTTAAACGGAAGCTTAAGATGAAGACGGAGATCGATTTGGATCTCTACAAAGAGCCGCAGATGAAGCGCCGTATAGGCAACCTGGTTACCAGAGCTGGGATGGATTCGTACTGCGAATACTTTGACCAGGCTGCAAAGGATAAGGACGATTTTGCTTCGTTCATTGAGTATCTGACAATCAACGTGTCGGAGTTTTTCCGCACACCGGAGAAATTTGGCAAGCTGGAGACGGATGTTATTCCCGATCTCTTGACGCGTTCTTCGAAGCTCAATATCTGGAGTGCTGGCTGTTCTATCGGTGCTGAACCGTATTCTTTGGCGATGATCATGAAAGAGATGACCCCGAATGTTCGTCATCGCATCCTGGCTTCGGATTTGGATGTTGAGATCCTTGCCAAGGCAAAACGCGGGATTTATACGGATAATGAGCTCAAGGCGATGACGCCGCAGCGCCGGGCAAAATATTTTGATGTGGTAGAGGGCGATAAGTACGCGGTAAAGCAGGAAATCAAAGACTGCATTGAGTTTAAACGCCATAACCTCTTGAAGGATAAATTCGAAGAGGGGTTTGACTTGATTCTTTGCCGCAATGTTGTTATTTACTTTACGGAGGAAGCAAAGGATCAGCTTTATGCGAACTTCTTCAAAGCGTTGAAACCGGGTGGTATCTTGTTTGTCGGTGCGACGGAGGCAATCCTGAACTTCCGCAAATTGGGCTATACCAGTTTCCAACCGTTCTTCTACCAGAAACCATTGACGTAAAAAGTCATTATTAACGTTGAACGGAGCTAAGACATGTACGCAAATCAGCAGATTGAACAATTAGATATGGATAGGATGCATGAGCTCCAGCTTCAGCGATTGAAGAAACAGTTGAGGTGGGCCGAGGAGAAGAGCCTTTTCTATCAGGAGCAATTCAAGAAAAAGGGCGTCTCCTATGAGGATCTTCACAGCCTTGAGGATATTGCGAAATTCCCCTTCCTGGAGCGCAACATGCTTTATCAGATTGGGGCCATGGATATCCTGACGATACCAATTTCGGGAATTTTGCGCTTCAATGTCATGCAGCAGGAGATCGGGGAGATTACGAAACTTTATACCAATGGAGATGTCGCGCATAATGTGGAGATGATGACCCGTTGTTTGGTGGCTGCTGGCATTACTAATGCGTCTATTGTTGCGCTGCAGGGAGATTTGTCGGACAGCCGGTTGTTAGATGTCCAGTATGCATTGGAAATAATCGGGGCAGCGGTCGTCCCGATGGGAACGGACTACCGGCAGTGGCTCCGGCTGATGGAGTCGGTAGGCATGGATACTTTGGTGAGTACACCACAGCTTATCATGCAGTTGATTATCCAGTTGCAGGCTACGGGCAAGAACATTGCGGATTATCCGCTATCTCGTGTGATTTGCCGCAATGTGCAGGGGGTTCAGAATCCCCTGCAGCGGCATATTCAGGAGCGTACCAAGGCGCAGGTTTTCAACCTTTATGAGCCCGCAGAAATTGGTATGGCGGCTGCAATCTTTCAATGTGAGGCCCATAATGGTTATCACATTCAGGAAGATTACTTTTATCCTGAAATTGTCACCTTTAACAGTGATCAGGTGGTAACAGAACCGCATCAAATGGGTGAATTGGTACTTACCAATCTCATGGCGGAGGCTATGCCGTTGATTCGCTATCGGACGGGGCAGGCGGTGATGCTGGAGGAAGATACTTGCAGCTGTGGCCGTACTCTTCGCCGGGTGACAACGCCGTTTTCCTTTATGTGATTTTGCGTAAGAAAAGGACATATTCCTTGTATGGGAATATGTCCTTTCTTTTTCGATATGAGGCAGGTTATTATGACAGCTAAACTTGATTTTATCATCGGACGGGCCGGTACCGGCAAGACGCATGCGTGCCTGGCTGCTATGCGGGAACAGATGGAACAGAACCCTATCGGCCATTCGCTGGTTTTGATTTTGCCAGAGCATATGACTTACAAGGTCGAACGGCAGTTGGCATCGTCGATTCCTCAGGGGCAGGGCTTTTTTCGAGGTTATGTATTTGGTTTTCGCCGTTTTGCCAGACAGGTGCTTTTGGAGACGGGGGGGGCGGATATTCCGCGTATCAGTGAAGTGGGAAGACGGCTGTTGCTGCGTAAGCTGCTCGTAGGACATCAGAAGAAAAAAGACCTTGACGTGTTTGCCAGAGCTGCACGCCAGCGGGGCTTTACGGCCAGTTTGTCCGATGCCATCAAGGAATTCAAAAGTTACCGGCTGACGACGGATGTGCTGCGCAAGGCAAGTGGGCGGTTGGGGGAAAAAAGCAGCCGTCTGGCCAGTAAACTGACAGAGCTGGCCGCCTTGTCGGATGAGTTTGCGGCTGCCATGGAGGGGAGGGCAAATGACGCCGAGGACATGATGTCTATGTTGGCGGAAAAGTTGCCGGAAGCCCCGTTGCTGAAGCATGCAGAGGTGTGGATTGATGGGTTTATTTTCTTCAATCCACAGGAACGGCAGGTTTTGGCGGCGTTATTGCAGACCGTGGACCGGGTGCACATCACGCTGCCAATGGCTGGGAAACGGCTGGCTGATGGCCAGATAACTTTGAGATTGCCGGAAAACTTGCAGGAAACGGGACTGTTCCAGCGTTCCTATCGCACGATGGAAAGCATTTGTGAGTTGGCAGGAAATTTGACCGGTCAATCGATGCCAGTAGAAAATTATCCGGTGACGCTGCTTGAGGAAAATCATCGCAGCAAGAAAATGCCGTTGCGGCAAGTGGAAGAAATGCTTTTTGACCGGGGCGGAAAGGCTGTCGAAGCGGAAGAGGCGGTACAACTGACCGAGGCGGCCAATCGGCGACTGGAAGTGGAGGCGGTGGCGGCAGATATTCGCCGCCTGGTCCGGGAAAAAGGCTACCGCTATCAGGACGTGGGCGTACTGATTCGGGAGGAAGAAGCTTATGGGGATATCCTGCGATTGGTTTTTCAAGATTACGGGATTCCGTTTTTTCAGGACAGCAAACGCCCGAGCATCCATCACCCCTTGGCCGAATTGATACGCTCTGCCTTAGAAGTCGTGGTAAAGGGCTGGCGGTACGAAACGGTATTTCGCTGCCTGCGGACAGGTTTTTTCCCGTTGGTGCGGGAAGATATCGACAAGTTGGAAAACTATGTGCTGGAATTTGGCATCCGCGGGCGGAAGCGCTGGGCCCAGGAAGAACCGTGGAATTGGCATCGCCGGTATGCCTTGGAAGATGATGAGGAAATACTAGACGAAGCAGCCGCAGAAAAATTGGCTGGCATCGATTCGCTCCGCCGTCAGGCTATGGATCCGTTAGCAAAGTTAGAAGATGAAATCCGGGAAGCCGCAGATGTGCAGGGCCAGACCGAAGCAGTGTACCGCTTCTTGGAACGGTTGGAAGTACCGGTGCATCTTTCCCAGTGGACGGATATAGCAGAAAAAGAAGGACGATTGGCCGATGCTATGGAACATCGTCAGATTTGGGGAGGTAGTATCGGCCTGCTTGACCAGATTGTGGAAATCAGCGGCGAGGAAAGCATGACCTTGCCAGAATTTGACGCTGTGCTTAGTGATGGTTTGGACGCCTTGACGATTTCTCTGATTCCGCCGGGGCTCGACTATGTGACGTTGGCATCTTTTGATCAGAACAGTCTCGATAATTCCCGGGCCGTCTATATCTTGGGGGCCAATGCGGAGATCATGCCGCGGCGTTCGTCGGAACAGGGACTTCTGACAGATGCTGAGCGCCTTCATATTGATGAAGCCTTGCAGGAGCTTCATCGGGAAGGGATGGAGATTCCAGAAATTTCCCGTGGAAGCCGGGAGCGGAGCTTTGGCGAGAAATTTTTGTTGTACCGCAGTTTCAATGAGGCACGGGAGTATTTATGGATATCCTATGCGCTGGCCGATGCGGAGGGGAATGGCTTGCAGCCTTCTTCTATTGTCCAGCGATTGTGGCAGCTTTATGTGCAGCTGCCTTTCCTTTCGATTCCGTTGGAGACTTTGCAGCGTGAAGACAATCTGCAGCTGGTGGCGGGGCGGCCGGCGATTTCCAGTTTGGTTAATGTATTGCGGAGCCGCAAGGAATCGCGAACGAAGGAAAAGGAGCCGGCTTCCTTTTGGCAGGATGTCTATAATTGGGCGCTTACGCAGCCGGAACTGCGGCGCCCATTGAAACTGGCTTTGTCTGGATTGTTTGCCAAAGCCAACGAAGAACAGCTGCCGGAAGAGTTGGCACAGGCGATTTATTTGCGTGGCAAGAGTCTCCATGGCAGTGTGACCCAGTTTGAAAAGTTCCGCCAGTGTCCGTTTTCGCATTTTGCGGCTTATGGGCTTAAATTGCAGGAACGGCGGGTGTATCAGTTCCAAAATATGGATTTGGGACAACTGCTCCATGCGGTTCTCCATGCTTATGGGGAAAAGGTGCGCGAAGAATTTGCCGGCCGTTGGCAGGATGTGCCGGAAGAGAAGCGTCTGCCGATATGCCAGTCGCTGGTAGAGGAATTGGCACCGAGGCTTCAGAGTGAAATCCTGCTGAGTCGTGCCAATTATCGGCATTTGAAGAGCCGGATTGCGGAAACGGCTGGGCAGGCAGTCGCTCAGCTTACGGCTTGGGCGGCCCTTTCAGAATTTCAACCGGCTTATTTTGAGGAAGCTTTTGGTCATGCGGGGGATTCGGTACAGTTATCGCCGTTGCCATTAGGAAATGGATTCCGGCTGTCTTTCAAGGGACAGATAGACCGTCTCGATATTCATCAGGAACAGCCGTATTTCCTGGTGTTGGATTATAAAACTGGTCAGGCAGCTATTAACCTTTTCGAGGTCTATTACGGCCTGAAACTTCAGCTTTTGGTCTATGTGATGGTCGCTCAGCAGCTTTTCCATCAACAGGGGAAAGACCGGCTGCCAGCGGGAATACTTTATGCCTTTCTGAAGAATCCGGTGGTCAGCAGTGAAAAGCGTTTGTCGGATAAGGAACTGGCGGCAAAGGTCATGGCTGAACTTCGTATGCCCGGATGGGTGTGCGCGGATCAGGAAGTGATTGATAGCATAGATAAGGGGCTGGGACATCTGATGCTGAAGCGCAAAAAAGATGGCAGTTTTGACGAGGCGACGAAAAAGGGGCATTATGTGCGTACGCAGGAAGAATTTGCTTTGCTGCTTAGTTATGTGGACTATATTCTGCGTGACACTGGCAAGCAGATTCTTGAGGGGCAAATCAAGGCCAAGCCGTATCGCGTCATAAAGAATAATCAGGAATATAAGGCTTGCAATTATTGTGCGTATCGTGATCTTTGTGGCTTTGATCCTGAGCTGCCGGGCTGCGAATACCACGATGTGGTGCAGGTGGAAGAGGAAGATTTGGAACGGCGGATGGCTGAGTGTACAGGAAGGGAGGATTTGCTCCGTGGATTATACAATCGACCAACAGAAGGCAATTGATGTCCGGGGAAAAAATATTTTGGTAGCTGCTGCTGCTGGGTCGGGAAAGACAAGGGTGCTGGTAGAGCGAATTATCAAGCAGCTTATGGAACGAGAACTTTCCATAGATGAGCTGTTGGTCGTGACGTTTACCAGTGCCGCTGCGGCAGAAATGCGGGAGCGGATTGAAGGCGCGCTGCAAAAGCGGTTGCTGGTAGAAGAAAATGCGGCCCTTTCTGCCTGGCTGGAGCGGCAGACCGTACTATTAACTGGTGCGGATATCTCCACGTTTCATTCTTTTTGCCAACAGGTAATCCGGAAAAATATCGAAGCGGTGGAGGTAGATCCGCAATTCCGTTTGGCAGGAGAGCAGGAAATGGTTTTGCTGAAGCGGGACGTTTTAGAAGAGTTGCTGGAGAAACGTTACGAACGTCCGGAATTGGCAGAAGCTATCCCCGCTTGGGAAGAGTTCCTTTCGTTTGCGGATGATTACGGTAATGACCGGGGAGACGATGCCATTTATGAGGCGGTGCTGAAGCTTTATGATTTCAGCCAGAGCCAGCCCTATCCGAAAGCTTGGCTGAACCGTCAACGGGAAACGTATGAATTGGCAGACTGCCTGTTTACGACGCCGTGGTTTCCGCGGATATTGTCGGGGGCAGTTTTGGAAATCGATGCCTGTATCCGGCAGTATGATCAGTTGACGATGCTTGTCGGCGACGGGGCTCCTGTGGCGTTGCAGGAAGAATGGAAGCCCTATGTGGAAGCTGTGCAGGCGGATATCGACCAGTTGGAAGCTGTCCGTGGGGCGCTGCGTATTTGTGAAAAACGTCCGGCTGCTGGCTGTTTTGATGCCGTGCAGGAGGCGGCCAGGCAGGTAAGTTGGGTCAGATTGGCCAAAAAGGAGTTCAAAGCACTGAAAGCGGACTATCCAGAGGTGCGTGATCGATTCGATCAAGCACGGGATAAGGTAAAAAAGAGCTTTGGCAAAGTAAAAGAAAAATATCTGCAAGAGGGAGAGGAAGAACTTTGGCATAGCATCAAAGGCAGTGGTAAAGCCGTAAAGCAATACGTACAGCTAGTTTTGGATTTTATCGATGCACTGCAGGCTGCTAAGAAAGAACGCAATATTCTCGACTTCAACGATTTGGAGCATTTTGCCTTGGAGATTCTCTGTGGTGATGCGGAAAAAATCATGCAGGATGAGCCGGAGTATGTACCAACGGCGGCGGCAATTTCCCTTCGGGAGCAGTACAAGGAAATCATGGTCGATGAATACCAGGATACCAATGGGGTGCAGGAAGCAATCCTGAACCTTATTGCACGGGAGGCCAATCGTTTTACCGTCGGTGATGTCAAGCAGAGCATTTATCGGTTCCGCTTAGCGGATCCGTATCTTTTTCAGGCAAAATACGATAGTTTTCCGGAAGAGTGCCGGAATGGAGAGCAAAATCAGCTGATTACGATGAAAAAGAATTTCCGCAGCCGGGCAGAAGTCCTGGCACCTATCAATTTTATCTTTGAGCAGATTATGCGCCGGGATGCGGTGGAAATTGAATATGATGAACGCAGCCGGCTGCATCCTGGGGCAGCCTATCCGCAAGGAGAAAATACCCTTGCAGGGCCCTTGGAATTGGATATTCTGCTAGGAGAAAAGAAGGATCCAAAGGCTGCGATGGCAGAGGAAATGCTGGAAGGCTTCGAGCTGGAAGCCCAACATATTGCCAATCGCATCCAGCAGCTGATGGAGGAGCATCATGTGGTACTGGACAAGGACACGAATCAGTACCGCCCACTGGAGCTGCGCGATATTGCCGTGTTGATGCGTGCCGTACAGGGAAAAGCCGATGTCTTGCTGGAAACCTTGCGGAAAAATGGGATTTCTGCCTATGCCGATGTGGGGGGAGGCTATTTCGAGGCCAGTGAGGTGCGCATTGTGCTGGCACTGTTGTCTGTTTTGGACAATGCCCGGCAGGATGTTCCGTTAGCCGCCGTACTGGCGTCCCCCATTGGTGGTTTTTCCATGAAGGAATTGGTGGAGATTCGTTTGGCTGCTGAGGATGGCGATTTGTACGACGGATTGTTGGCTAGCTTTTCCCCGGACACAAAGCTTTCTTCCAAGCTGGCAGAGCGCACGGCCGCTTTCCAACAGGAGTTGGCCGCTTGGCGAAATTATGCTGTGAGCCATAGCGTGCCGGAACTTATCTGGATGCTTTATCGGGAAACTGGTTACTACGATTATGTGGGCAGCCTCAAAGGCGGTCTGCTTCGGCAGGCTAACTTGCGCATGCTGGCAGATCGGGCGGCGGACTACGAGCGTACGAATTACCGGGGGCTGTTCCGCTTCCTGCGGTTTATGGATGACCTCAAAAAAAGAGAGACGGATCTTTCCGTGGCCCGTACTTTGGGGGCCAGTGAGGATGTCGTTCGCATTATGACGATTCACAAAAGCAAGGGGCTGGAATTTCCTGTGGTGATCCTGGCCAATGCCGCGAAGGAATTCAATCTCCGGGATGCACAAGGGACTTTCTTGATGCATCAGCAATTGGGGATTGGCTTGAAGTTGGCTGAGCGTTCGCGAACAGGACGTCAGATTTACAATACGATGCCCTGGCAGGTGATTGCTGATAAGATTGTGGACGAGACGAAGGCAGAGGAGATGCGCATCCTTTATGTAGCTTTGACACGTGCCAGAGAAAAACTCATCATCACGGGGACGTTGTCGCCGTCACAGACGGAGAACCGGGCAAAGGCTTGGGGACAGCTGCTGGCGGATAAAGACAGGCAATTTTCGGTACAAGCCATTCGTCAGGCCAAAACATACTTGGACTGGATTGTACCAGCAGTAGCTCGTCATCGGGACGGTGCGTCGCTGCGGGCGTTCATGGAGGCCGAGGTGGCAGAAAAGGATTTACTGCCCACAGAGGACAATACGGAATTTGCGGTTCAGCTGATTCCAGCGTCTGAAGTCGGGGCAAAGGTGGCGACGGAGCGGCAAGAGGACCCGTTGCTTGGGGCAGCTGCCGCCCTTGCCCCCATGCCAGCGACAGCGCAAAAAGAACAGGTGGAAAACTGTTTGTCGTGGCAATATGATATGGGCGGATTGGATGAAGTACCGGCAAAGCTTACAGTTACGGAAATCAAGCACCGCTTTGCTGAATATGAACCCTTGGCGGACGAACTGCCCCAGCAGAATTTAATGGTAAAGCTCTCCGAGGCGGAAGCAAAACAGGATTTTGAGTGGCCGCGTCCAAGATTTTTGCAGGAGGCACGGCAGGGATTGTCGGCGGCTGAGCGCGGTACGATTATGCATACAGCCATGCAGCATTTGGACTTGCAAGGGGACAGAAGTTTTGCCGGGATCCAAAGACAGCTGGAGAGCATGGAGCTTCGCGGTATTCTGCAGCCGGGGCAGAAGGATGCTGTCTATATAAAAGGTATCCAGGGATTTATCCAGTCAGAAATCGGAGAGCGGCTTCGTAAGGCGGTTAACGTCTGGCGGGAACTTCCCTTCAGCCGGATGCTCCCAGCCAAACGCTTTTATCCCCAGGTGAAATCTGGAGCGGAGCGGGTCTTTACCCAGGGGGTAATTGATTTATTGTTCGAAGAGGCGGACGGCAGTTTGGTCCTGGTGGACTATAAGACCGACCGCAGCCCGGACCATGAAAAGGCACTGCGCCGGTATCGGATACAGGTGGATTTATACAGCGAGGCCGTACAGGCAATCCTCAACCGCCCGGTGGCAGAACGGTATCTATACCTGTTGCAAAGCGGTCAGCTGGTGAAGGTGCCAAGTGTAGGATGGTAATAAAGCAGGCTGTTGTAATGAGTAGCAGATCGTTTCATTAAGCTTGTATTAAAATGACGTCATTGTATAATGATGTATGAGAGACTACAAATTTCATAAGATATGTGAGGGGATCGTGTGAAAAAAATTGTTGCTTTTGTTTTTATGTCGGCTGTACTTTTGACTTGTCAAATGGCAATGGCGGCCACACCGCTGTATGCTGGTGGAGCAGAAAAAATGGCCACTAGAATGTATGAAATATACAATAACTATGACCAAAATGTCTGCCTGCGTAATTTTGAGTCGTTGGGATTGAAAAGCGATAGTGATAATCTCAATGTTCTGTACAAACGTATTTGGTAAGCTTTGGTACAACGCGGGATTACGTAATAATTGCAATGTTCTGCGATAGAAATTCCGGGGATGTCATGCGGGCGAAAGTGATGTGGAATCCGCTAAACAATTACGCGGGCAGATATTCCCATGATGCTATTGCCTTAACCGAAATGGCGATTGGCATTACGTCAGCGGAAAAGGATGCCTTGTGGGGAGATGCCCAGAATCATTCCAGAAATAATTATGCTCGCGGTGCTGCCTGGTGCCAGGCAATACAGGGGAATGTTTATATGCGGTTCCTGTAAAGCAGAGCAGATTCCATTGCGGTGACTTATTCAACCAGTGAACTTCGCTAAAAACAGGGTCGGCAGATTTGACTGCCGGCCCTGTTTTATTTGAGAAAGGCTATTTTATTGCAGTACCGATGGAAGCCAGGTGCTAAGCTGTGGGACAAAGTAGAGCAAGAGAATTTCCAAAACCATGAGGATGGCGAAGGGGATCGACCCCGCAATAATCTGCTGCATGCGGCTGTCGGGACTGATTCCCTTTATGACGAAGAGGTTCATGCCAATGGGCGGGGTAATCAAAGCCAGTTCCATGTTAATCAGCATGACGACGTTGAACCAGATGAGGTCAAAGCCAAGCTGTTTGACAATGGGGAAAAGCATGGGGAGGGTGATGAGGATAATGGACACCGTCTCCAAGACACAGCCGAGCAATAATAGGACGACGTTGATACCGAGGAAGATTATCCAGCGATTGACTTCGCTTTCAGTGACCAGGGCAATTAAAGCCTGTGGGGCTTGTAGTGCCGTAAGGATGAAGCCGAACAACATGGCACCAATCATGATGGCGAAAATCATCGAGGTGGTCTTAACTGTTTCGATAAAGATATTTGGCAGGTCGCTAAAGGAAACAGTACGATAGATGATAAAGGTGATAAAAAGGCTGTAAAGGGTGCCTACTGCAGCAGCTTCGGTGGGGGTGAAAAGGCCCGTGTAGATGCCGCCGACTACGAGGACAGGCAGCATTAATCCCCAGAAATTCTTGCCAAGGACTTGGAAGCGTTCAGTCCAACTGGCTGGCTGTTGGCGTTTCATATGACGGCAGCGGAATACCAGATAGAGGATAAACAGCAGTGTTAGCAAGGCGCCGGGGAGGATTCCAGAGAGAAAAAGTTTTCCTACGGATTCTCCAGTAATGGAGCCAAAAAGAATCATGGGAATGCTGGGGGGGAGCAAGATTCCCAAGGTGCCGCCGGCAGCAACTGCACCGAGGACTGTTGTGCGTTCGTAGCCGCGATGAAGCATTTCGGGAATAGCCATGGCACCTATCGTGACGGCTGTGGCAACACTAGACCCAGAGATAGCGGCAAAGATAGCACAGGCAAAAATAGTAGCGACTCCAAGGCCGCCGGGGAGATGACCAAGCCATTTGCTGCCCAGTTCGAAGAGTCCATTGCCAACTTTTCCCTGTAACAGGATGTGGCTCATGAGGATATAGAGCGGAACGGCCACTAGAACAAAGTCGTCCAGTGTTTTATAGGCAATGACCGGAATATGCGTGAAAGATGCCGGCCCGCCGAGAAATAGCAGCATACCGAGAATACCGGCAAAAATCAAGGTAAAGGCGACAGGCATACCGGCGAATAACAACAGGAGGAGAAATAAGCTATAGAACAAGGCCATGGTCAGTGTACCCCCTTCGAATTCTTGTCTGTTATGTCTGGGGTAGGTAATTTATCTGGAAGACCGAACAAGTCAAAGAGAAAGCGGCGGATAATTTCTAAGAGCAGCAAAGCTGACCCTAGTACTAGGGCGAATTGTGGGATAAATAAAGGGAAACGGAGAAT
>CALYVJ010000027.1 GCA_945494195.1 uncultured Selenomonas sp.
AGGACATCCCGGTGCTGTTGTCGGTGGGCAAAGATCACATTTATGTCTGGGAAAACGATGATACGGTCCTGCATGAAAATGATGCGGCAGAAATCCTGCGTCAGCTCTGCCAGAATGAATACATGACGGCATCGGAACCGAAAGAGGGCAAGATTGAACTCACGGCGACGGTGGATGGTGTCTTCCAGGTTGACGAGTCAAGATTTGATGATGTCAATGAGCTCGACGATGTGACGATTGCTACCCTGCCGCAGAATATGCCGGTGAAGGCCGGCCAGAAGCTCGCTGGTATGCGCGTGATTCCGCTGGTCATCAAAAAAGACAAGATGGAACAGGTAAAAAAAGTGGCTGGGGATAAGCCGCTTTTGCGCCTGCGGCCGTATCAGAAAGATATCAAGGTCGGTGTGGTAACGACGGGGACCGAGGTTTTCCTTGGCCGTATTGAGGATACCTTTACGCCGGTTATTGCGGGCAAATTAAAACCCTTTGGCTTAACGATTGATGAGCACTGCATCACCGATGATGTGACGGAGCATACCCGGGATGCCATCCGTGAGCTGGTGGCCCTGGGCATGGATATGATTATCTGCACGGGCGGTATGAGCGTTGATCCCGATGATCGCACGCCAGCGGCTATCCGTGATGCCGGTGCGGAAATCGTTACCTATGGAACGCCGGTTCTTCCTGGCGCGATGTTCCTGCTGGGGTATCTGGAGCATGAAGGCCGGACGATTCCCGTTATGGGTCTGCCGGGATGCGTCATGTATGCGGCCCGCACGGTGTTTGATCTTATATTGCCGCGGGTCATGACCGGAGAGCGGCTGACACGCCGTGAGATCCGTCATTTTGGTATCGGTGGCCTTTGCATGAATTGCAAGACTTGTCATTTCCCGGTTTGCGGGTTCCAGCACTGAGGAGGGCTTACGATGCAGAATATTTCTTTGGAAAAAGCAGTAGATATATTGCTGGCACAGGTATCGCAAGTTCGTGAGGCCGAGGAAGTTCCTCTGATGGAGGCTTTAGGGCGAATGCTGGCTGAGGATTATACGGCTCCGTTTGACAATCCGCCCTTTGACCGGTCCCCCCTTGATGGCTATACCTTTGCGGCCAGTGGTACAGCTGGGGCAATGGCAGCGCAGCCAGCTAAGTTTCAGATTATCGGTGAGGAATGTGCTGGCCAGTATTTTGACCAGTCCGTGCCAGCAGGAAAAGCGGTGCGCATCATGACGGGGGGCGCAATCCCCGCGGGGTGTGACTGTGTGGTGCGGCAGGAAGATGTCACCGCCGATGGCGGCATGCTGCTGGTTCCCTTTGTCATGCACCGGCATGAAAATTATTGCTTTGCTGGGGAGGATATTAAAAAGGGAACCCTGCTGGCCAAAGCGGGCACTAGATTGACGGCAGCTCATCTTGGGGCTTTGGCCAGCATGGGCTTTTCTAAAGTCAAGGTCATCCGCAGGGGTCGTATTGCGATAGCAAGTACGGGAGATGAGCTCTTGCCGCCAGGGCAGCCGCTGGCACCGGGAAAAATCTATAACAGCAATCTTTATATGATAAGCAGCCGTTTGCGGGAGTTGGGATTTGAGCCGGAGGTACTGGGAATCCTGCCCGATGATATCGATGCCGCTGCGGCCGTGCTGGCCGGGTGGCAGGATAAGGTGGATGTGTTCCTGACGACTGGCGGAGTGTCGGTGGGCAAGAAGGATATCATGCATGGGGTGGTCAGTAAAATTGGTCAGCGTCTCTTCTGGCGTGTCTGCATGAAGCCCGGAGGGCCGGCGATTGCCTATACCTTTGGCAACACCCTTGGCATTGCCCTTTCGGGCAATCCCTTTGCGGCTTATGCTACCTTTGAGCTGTTGGCGCGGCCTGTGCTGGTGGCACTTAGCGGCGATGAGAAGATCGCCCTGGGGCATGCCCAGGCTATCTTGACGGATGCCTTCCCGAAGGCCAGCAAGGGGCGCCGCTTTATTCGTGCCTATTATGAAAACGGCAAGGTCCGCTTGCCGGAGCAGCATGCTTCAGGCAGCCTGTTTTCCGTGGTTGGCTGTAATGCCTTCGTAGCGATTCCGGCGGGAACGGGTCCGCTGGCCCCGGGAACGGAAGTGGATGTTGTATTGCTGTAAGACTAAGTACTTTCAAAGGCTTTGTTTTGGAATTGGGATGAGAGTATGATTGATGAATATCAGCGTAAAATCGAATACGTACGCATTTCGCTTACAGACCGCTGCAACCTGCGCTGCCGCTACTGTATGCCAGAGGGCGGTATTGAAAAGCTAAAGCATGAGGATATCTTGACTTTTGATGAAATCCTGCGCGTGGTGCAGGCCTTGGCGTCGCTGGGCGTGCGCAAGGTGCGGTTGACGGGCGGTGAGCCCTTGGTTCGCCGGGGAATCGTGGATCTCGTGGGGGCAATCAACGCTGTGCCGGGAATCGAGCAGGTCGTGCTGACGACGAATGGGGTATTGCTCGATGAGCTGGCGGAGCCTTTGGTGGCGGCAGGACTCAGTGGGGTAAATATCAGTCTGGATACTTTGCGCCCCGAGGTGTTTGCAAAGATTACGCGCCGTCCGCTCTATCAGCGGGTGGAAACGGGCATCGAAAAACTCCGGGGGCTGGGTATGGAAAATATCAAGTTTAACTGTGTGCCGATTGAGGGCGTTAATGAGGGGGAGATTCCTGACCTGGTGGGGCTGGCTCGTGACCATGCCGTCAAGGTGCGGTTTATCGAACTCATGCCTATTGGCTGTGCCTATGAAGTCGGGTACAAGGGGGTAGCGATGGACCGGGTTCGCCGGGCAATCGAGAGCGCCTATGGGCCGCTAAAGGCTGCTGGCAGAAAGGCTGGCGGCGTAAATGGTCCAGCGGTATACTACCGGCTCCCCGGCTTTAAAGGGCAGGTGGGATTCATCGATGCGATGGAGCATAAATTCTGTTCTTCGTGCAATCGTGTGCGGCTTACTGCCGAAGGCTTTTTGAAACTCTGCCTTAATGCGAAGACAGGACTCGATATCCGCCAGCTGCTGCGCAGTGGGATTCGTGACGACAATTTGAAGCTGGCTATCTATCAGGCTATTTATCATAAACCGAAGGAACATTTTTTTCTGGATAAACATAATGAGGCTCGCGACAGCCGGGCGATGGTTCAAGTAGGAGGCTGACAATGGGAAAGATTCAGGCGCTTTGCGTAAGTGAAAAGAAGGGAACTTTGAAAGCACCCGTGGAGACGGTGCTGTTTCAGACAGAATGGGGAATTGAGGGCGATGCCCATGCGGGAAAATGGCATCGGCAGGTCAGTTTCCTGGGGCTCAAGGAAATCGAGGATTTCCGCAAGCTCGGTGTGGATGTGAAGTTTGGCTCCTTTGGGGAAAATGTCGTGGCCGAAGGCTTCCGGTTCAAGGAACTGCCAGTTGGAACGCGCCTCCGCGCCGGCGAAGCTTGGTTTGAGATAACCCAGATTGGCAAGGAATGTCATAAGGGATGTGCCATTCGCCAGCAGGTGGGCGATTGCATCATGCCACGGGAGGGCGTCTTTGCCCGGGTGCTGCATGGCGGCCGCGTAAAGGTTGGCGATGAACTGGAGCTGGTACCGGCGGGGGAAAAACTTCCCCTGGATGCAGCCATTATCACGGCCAGTGACAAGGGAAGCCGCGGTGAACGCGTCGACAAGAGCGGCCCAAAGGTCAAGGAAATGCTAGAAGCAGCTGGTTACAGAGTGGCCGGCATGATCATCCTGCCTGACGACCAGACGGCGCTGGAAGCAAAGATGCAGGAATACGCGGGTCAGGGGATTGCCCTTATTGTCACGACCGGTGGCACGGGGTTTTCACCTCGGGACATTACACCGGAGGCGACGCTGGCTGTTTGCGAGCGGCTGGCACCGGGAATCCCCGAGGCCATGCGGGCTCTTTCCATGCAGGTTACCCATCGGGCAATGCTCAGCCGCGCTCAGGCGGGGATCAGCCGCCGCAGCTTGATTGTCAATCTGCCAGGCAGTGCCAAGGCCGTTGAAGAGTGTTTAGGTTTTATTCTGCCAGAACTTCAGCATGGCCTTGAAATCCTGCGTGGTGATGCCGGGGAATGTGGCAGGAAATGATATGGATACGTTGCATTTAAGCCTGCTGCTCATTGCAGGCGGTAAAAGTTCGCGGATGGGACAGGATAAGCGCTGGCTTGAATACGATGGCGCGTCGATGCTGGAGTGGCAGCTGCGCAAGGCGCAGCGACAGGTATTTGCCCGCAAGTATTTGTGCGTGGAGAAGGCGACGGAGGAGCTGCTGGCGTTGGCGAAGCAGTATGAGTTTGAACTGCTGGTGGATGAACAGGCTGGCATGGGGCCGATGGAGGGCTTGCGCCGCGGGCTTTTAGCTATGCCGACGCAATACGGCTTGGCGCTTTCCTGTGATATGCCGTTCTTGGTCTTTTCGGCTTTGGATTCTTTATGGGGGGAATTGGCTGGTCAGACGGGGGCAATGGCGGTACTGGCGGAAACCAGCGGCCGCCGCCAGCCGCTGGCGGCCATCTACCATCGGGATTTGGCGCAGGACTTCGCCACTGCGCTGGCAGCTGGCGAGCGGAAACTCGGGAAGGTCATCGATAGGGTGCCTCATCGGCTGGTGGCAGTTCCGCGGGTCAATTGCTTTTTCAATGCCAATACACCGGCGGATATGCGGCTGGTGCGCGGCCGGTTGGCAAATAGTTGGCGTGAAGTTCCCCTGGTTACGGTTTCGGCGCCAGTGTCTAATACTGGCAAGACGACATTTATTGAGCGGCTGATTCCGCGTCTGCGGGCAGCGGGAATCCGCGTTGGTGTCGTCAAGGGCGATTGCCATGGCTATCAAATGGACGTAGAGGGCAAGGACAGTTGGCGTTTTTCCAAGGCCGGTGCCGATGCGGTGGCCGTAGTATCGCCAACAGGGTACTTTATTCAACAGCAGACCGGAAAAAGGGCTTCACTGGTGTCGATGGCATCGCGGCTGGAGAATGTGGATTTGGTGCTGATTGAGAGCCGCAACCATGGGACAATACCAGAATTGTCTCTCTGGCGTGGATTGGGAACCCCCTGCGTCCGGGAGGATACGGCTGCCCTTTTTGTTGGCGGCACCCTGACGGATGCGTTGCCAGAACAAGTACATTGCTACGATATCGAGGATGTTGCCCAGGCGGAACAACTGGTGAAATTCCTTATGGGAAAAGACTTTTAAGGGATTTGTCAGATTTTTCTTCAACTTGGATTCATCTAAGGGACAAATGACACAAAAATAAATAATGATAAAATTAATTTTATTTATAACCGGCCCTTGGCCGGTTTTTTTGTCGTTTGCCAATGGACAAAATCTTTGTTACCATGGCACTTGTGGCAGCGGAATTCTTCTTGTTGTGATAAAAATCGTCGCAGAAAGCAGGATGAAAAGATAAACGGTTGCCGAAAGGAAAATTGAGATTTCGATTAGGAGGCGTTTGCCATGCAGCCAAGGGAGACAGAGCTTATTGATTTTCCTGTGACGCGCTACGATGCGCAGCAGGGCCAGATTGTCGACGACCACAAGTATACGTCTATTGAGCGCTATCTGGACATTGATCTCAACGGTACAAGGCTTACGACCTCCTTTTGTTCGCCAGGGGACCTGGAAGACCTGGTGACGGGTGTGCTGGCCCAGCTGGGTAAGATTCGTAAGAATGACGATATCGTGAGTCTCAGCATCGACGAGAAGGCTTTTGCCGCCCGGGTGGAGACGACGGCGGACGCGCAGCAGTGGGCGGCCCATGCTGCGGAGGACCCGCGTTATTATTCGGCGCGTGAGATTCTAGACTGCGCCCCTGAACGCATCTTTGCCCGGCCGCGGGCGGTGCAGTTTGTGGCCCAGGACATCCTGGCCTGTGCGGATAAATTGCTGTCGGAGCTGGCGGCTACCCACGAGAAGACCAATGGGGTACACAGCGGCATCCTATACGACCAGCGGCAGCGCCGTATTCTCGTATTCCGTGAAGATATCGGCCGTCACAACGTCTTTGACAAGCTCTATGGCTGGTCATTGCGTCAGGGCGTTGATTTGGCGGATAAAATCATCATCTTCAGCGGCCGTTGCTCATCGGAGATGATGCTAAAGCTCGGCCGCATGGGCATTGGCGCGGTGGCTGCTAAGTCGGTACCGACAACCCTGTCGTTGCGGCTGGCAAAGAAATTAGGGATTACCTTGGTGGCGCGGATGCGCCCAGGCAGCTTCTGTATTTACACGAATCCTGAGCGGATAATCGTCGCGGATGATGTCCGTGTAGAAAAAGAAGCGTAAAATTGCAATATTATTTTTGCATAGAATCATAAATATCACATATGGATTTTTCATAGCTTTGCACTATAAAGGATAGAAGAATTTTATGGGGTGTGGATGATTTTATATATACTAGAAATGGTTTTAGGAGACTAAAGGAGGAAGTTTTGATGAATTTGAGCAGACGTGACTTCTTGAAAGCCACAGGTCTCAGCGGGATTGGCCTGGCTATGGCCAGTCTGGGACTCGACATGCCGAAGGTCAAGGCTGCCGCAAAAGAATTCAAGCTCAAGGGGGCACGCGAGTTTACCTCGATCTGCCACTTCTGTGCTTGTGGTTGTGGCGTCATCGGCTACGTGAAGGACGACAAACTCGTCCAGCTCGAAGGTGCCGTTGACAGTCCGATCAACCGTGGTGCTCTTTGCAGTAAGGGATTGGGCTATGGCCATATCCCGAACTCGGAGGAGCGTCCGAAAAAGCCGCTGTACCGCGCACCGGGCAGCGACCACTGGGAGGAAATCAGCTGGGAAGAAGCTATCGACAAGGCCGCTCATGCCATGAAGAATGCGCGTGAGAAGGGCTGGAAGCAGACCGAAGAAATCGATGGCAAGACCTATGAGGTCCGCCGTACTGATGGCTTGGCCTTTATCGGTGGTTCCCAGATCAACAACGAGGAATGCTATCAGAATATTAAGATGGCCCGGGCCCTCGGTGTTGTCTATATCGACAATCAGACCCGTGTCTGCCATGCCAATACGCCACCGGCTCTGGGCGCAGCCTTTGGCCGTGGCGCTATGACGAATCCCTGGGCGGATATCAAGAATACGCACCTCATCTGGATCGAGGGTTCGAACCTGGCTGAGTGCCATCCCATGGGACTCAAGAATGTCATGGCAGCCCGTGAGAAGAATGGATCGAAAATCGTCCTTGTGGATACACGCTTTACGCGCACGTCGAAGATTGCTGATGATTTCTTCCAGGTACGTCCGGGTACGGATATCGTCTTCATGGGCTATATCATCCATGAGATGCTCGAATCCGGCAAATTCAATAAGGAGTACGTCCTGCAGAACACCAATGGTGCCTGCCTGCTCCGCGATGACTTTAAATTCGACGACGGCCTGTTCTCTGGCTACGATGCCGAGAAGAAAGCCTATACGAATACAGAGACTTGGGGCTATGCTCTCGGTGCCGATGGCAAACCGCAGAAGGCAAAGGACCTCTTCGCTCCGAATACGGTTATGTCGCGCCTCAAGGAATTCTACAGCCGCTATACCCTCGAGATGGTCGAAAACATCACGGGTATGAAGGCTGAGGATGCCAAACGCGCTGCCAGCATCTGGATCGAAAACGACAAACCGGCCATCATCATGTATGCGCTCGGCATGACGCAGCACACGGTCGGCGTACAGAATATCCGCTGCTTTACCATCATGCAGCTCTTGAAGGGGAATGTGGGTATCCCTGGCGCAGGTATCATCGCTATGCGCGGGCAGCCAAACGTGCAGGCATCGACGGACTTCGGCATCGAGTTCAACATGCAGCCGGGATATCTCGTCCATCCAACCCACAAGACGCCGGATCTCAAGTCCTGGACTGAGGCTTATGGCACGTTCCGCCGCAAATGGTATGTCAACATGACGAAGGCTTGGTTTGGTGAGCATGCTACGCCGGAGAACGGCTATGGTTTCGACTATGGCGCAATCCGTAACGGCAATCATCCGGACTCCATCTATGCAATCTTTGAGGATGCCTGGAAGGGCACGATGCATGCGCTTTATCTCTGCGGCCAGAATCCGCAGATGACCAATGCGAACCTCACGATGGTCCATGATGGCCTCTGCAAGATGGATTCCCTTATCGTACAGGATATCTTCGTCAATGAGACGGCCGAGTTCTGGAATCGCCCAGGCGACAACCCCAGTGAAATCCAGACGGAGGTCATCTTCCTGCCGGCTTGCTCCTATCTTGAGCGCGAAGGTACGATTACGAACTCCATGCGTCTGATCCAGTGGCGTATGCAGGGACCGAAACCGGTGGGTGACTCGAAGCCGGATTACTTGATTAACGATATGCTCTGGAAGCGCATCCGCGATCTCTACAAGGATTCGACGGAGAAGAAGGACGAGCCAATCAAGTATATGTCCTGGAACTACTCGAAGGATAACTATATCGAAGACGTCATGAAGGAAATCAGTGGCTACAATGTGGCCACGGGTGAGCTCGTCAATGGCATCGGCGAACTCAAGGATAACGGCGAGACGGCTTCGGGCATGTGGATTTATGCCGGTTACATCAGCCGCGAAGGCAACCGTACGAAGCGCCGCGGCCAGGAAGATCCGGGCGATATCGGTATCTTCCCGCAGTTTGGCTGGGTATGGCCGGATAACATCCATATCCTCTACAACCGCGCCTCGTGCAATCCGGATGGCACGCCGAGGGACAAAGAGCATCCGCTGGTCTGGTGGGATGCCAAAGCGGGCAAATGGACGGGCTACGATGTACCGGACGTTGGCAACCGCACGGCTGGCCCGGATACGCCGGATGGACAGAAACCGTTCCGCATGAACGGCGAAGGCATTGGCCGTCTCTTCGCTGCCACCTATAAGGACAAGAACCCCGATGGCACGACCCGCGATGCGTCCTCGACGCCGGTCGATGGCCCGATTCCCGAGTTCTACGAGCCGGTCGAAAGCCCGACCCACAATGCACTGCATACGAATGAACTGGCGCAGTTCAACCCCTGTGTCAAATATCCGCGCGTTCCGGAAAAACAGCCGCTGGGTACGAAGGACAAGTTCCCGTACGTACTCACGAGCTCGGGTATTGCCGAGCATTGGTGCTCCGGTACCGTTACGCGTAACATTCCGTGGCTCAACGAGCTCGTTAAGGAGCCTTTCGTCGAAATCAGCGAGCAGCTGGCCAAGAAGCTCAGTATCAAAGAGGGCGACAAGGTAAAAGTAAGCTCGGCCCGCGGTGCCGTAGTGGTCAAAGTCATGGTCACGAAACGCGCGCAGCCGCTCACCGTCAACGGCGAGGAGACGCATATGGTCTGGATGCCGTACAGCTGGGGCTTCAAGGGCCTGGCCAAAGGACCGAGCACCAACTACCTGACCATTGATGCGCTCGATCCGAATACGCAGGAGCAGGAATTCAAGGCCTGCCTGGTAAACATCGTGAAAGCATAATCTGTATGATATAGGAGACTTTTATGAAAACCGCCAAGAAATCACCAATGGATGAATATCTGAAGAAACACCCTTTCCTTGAGGAAACGGCCAACTTGCAGCTTGCTATGGAGAAAATCCTTACAGGTGCAGTCTCGCCGGTTTCCTTTCCCGAAAAGGATGATATTGCAGAACTCGTCAAAGACGGCATGCCGCTTTTGCAGCAGCCCCAGCTTCAGCGTACCATGGTCAAGGTGGCCGCAGTATCGCTGGGGGATTGCCTGGAAGCCCTCAAGGACATCGAAGCGCCGGAAATGATGAAAGCCGCTCTCAAGGCTTGGCAGAGCTGGACGGCGGAAGCTGAACTCACGGAAATCCAGCAGTTCTTCGACTATCTGCTGCGGCAGGAAGATGCAGAAATCCAGAGCTTTGCGGCAGATAACAAGCTCAACGAGGCACTGGTGCGCACACTGGGGTGGCAGATTGTCGAGGTTTTGGTTCCCGCCGAGCTCAAAGACCCAGTTTTCTGGCAGGGGATCGGCTGGAAACGCAATTACTGCCCGGTCTGCGGGCGCCAGCCGGTTCTGGCGCAGCTGCGCAAGGAGCAGGAGGGGCGCGCCCGCGTGCTCGCCTGTGACGGCTGTCATACCGTTTGGCCTTACGCCCGCATTGGCTGCGTCTATTGCGGCAACGATGACCTCAAGGAAATGCATATCTTAGAGCCTGAGGGCGAAGCTGCTATGCGCCTTGACGTCTGCGACAAATGTCATGCTTACCTCAAAACGTACAATGAGGAAGGCGAGGAAGAGGTCTATCTGCGGGATTGGGCGACGATTCATCTCGATTTCCTCGGCGAGGAGAAAAGTCTCCAGAAAAAAGGAAGCGTAATGCTCGCTAATGCGTAAAACTGTGTATTCGCGAGTACGAAAGGAGAACTATAATGGCAAAAGAAATCGCTATGCTGCATGATGTGGCACGCTGCAGCGCCTGCCGTGCCTGCATGGTTGCCTGCAAGCAGTGGCACGACCTGCCGGCCGATATGTCAACGCCGTTTGAAGGACAGTATCAGTCCCATAAGGAATTGACCCCGACGACTTGGAATCTCATCCAGATGAACGAGCGCGTGGATTCTGACGGGAAATTCCACTGGGATTTCTTCAAGCGTCAGTGCATGCACTGCAGCGACCCTGCCTGTGCTAAGGGCTGCCCGGAAGAAGCTATTGAAAAGCTCGACAATGGTGCTGTCGTCATTAATCAGGATAAATGCGTGGGTTGTGGTTATTGCGCCCATAACTGCCCGTTCGATGTCCCGAAAGTCAATGCCGAAACCAATAAATCGACGAAGTGCGATCTCTGCTTTGACCGCATCGCTGAGGGCATGGAGCCGGCTTGCTCGAAGACCTGCACGGCCGATGCAATCCGCTTCGGTACGAAGGAGGAAATGCTCAAGCGCGCCGAACAGCGGGTGGCTATCCTCAAACAGGAAGGCCATCAAGATGCCAACGTTTACAACCCGCAGGGCGTGGGCGGCATCCACATGCTCTATGTACTGCCGGAAAAACCGTCGGTCTATGACCTGCCGGAAAATCCGCAGACGCCGAATTCCATCGATCTCTGGAAGGATGTCGTGCGTCCGCTCGGAAAAATCGCTGGTGCTGGTGCCATTGTCGGCGTCCTGGGTATGGCAGCTTTCAAGAAATTAGCAAATCGCGAGAAAGGGGAAAAATGAGATGATTGTCAATAAGAAATACATCAAACGCCATAAAATGGGCTTCGTTTATTTCCACTGGATCAATGCGGTTTCCTTTTTTATGCTGCTGCTTACGGCTCTGCCGCTCTATGCGGATTCGTTCCGTTTCCTCTATGATACCTTTGGTGCGGCAACGCTTCAGTACGCACATCGTGTATTTGCGGTCATTTTCATCCTGAATCCGATTATCGGACTGGTTACGGCTCATGATGGGATCCGTCGTCTGGTCAAGGAAGTCGTAAGTTTTGGCCGCGATGATATCGTGTTCAATCAGAAGTTCCCGGCCGAGCTTATCGGCAAAGAGCCTGAGGGCATTCCGCCGCAGAGCTTCTATAACGGCGGCGAGAAGATGAACATCCTGCTGCAGGCTGTTCTTTGGGCATTGCTCGTCATTTCGGGAGCTGTTCTTTGGTTTGGCGATGGCGTGGTAAGCCCTGTCATCCGCACTTGGATGATTCCGCTGCATAGCATCTGCGCTGGCTTTGGTTTCGCGGCTGCCATTGGCCATATCTATCTGGCCGTTGGTGTAAATCCGGATTCCTGCCACGGCATGCTTGATGGTACGGTTAAGGCTAGCTATGCAGTCAAACATCATGCCAAATGGGTGGAGGAACTCGTTGCGCAGAGCAGCTTGACCGAAGATGAAGTCAAAAAAGCTGTGGAAGCCGATGAGTAGGTCGAAGATGCATTAGTTCAGGCTAGACCGGACTAAGACGTCCAAAAGCTACTGATAAATAAAAAATAATTCATAAAACGA
>CALYVJ010000028.1 GCA_945494195.1 uncultured Selenomonas sp.
ACCTAGTCATAGTTGGATCGGAGTGAATAAATTTGAAAACAGTAATGGGGATTATCAATCTTCAGGAAGATAATAGCTTGATTCGCGACCTGACGGTGCGCCGTGCCGTAGAGTCAATACCATTTGCCGGACGGTACCGGTTGATCGACTTTACCTTATCCAGCATGGTGAATTCCGGCATCTCAAATGTCGGGGTCATGCTGCCGGATAAACCGCGTTCGGTACTAGATCATCTGCGTTCGGGTAAAGATTGGGATTTGGCTCGCCACCATGATGGTTTGTTTTATCTTCCGGCATCGCAGCAGGAAGATGTGAACCGTAAGGGTGATTTGAAGAATTTCTATCACAATCTGGATTTCTTCGAGCACAGTTCCCAGCGCTATGTCCTGCTGACCAGCGGTAGTTTTGTCTACAATGTGGATTTCAGCCAGCTGTTGCGTTTCCACCAGAACACCAATGCCGATATCACTATGGTATATAATACGGCCAGTGAAGAAGCTCATGGCAAGAATGTGGTCATTGAGACAGCTGAGAACGGCCTGGTTACGGATATTGCCGAGAAACCGGCTGTTTATGATGGAACACAGGTATCGACGAATGTCTATCTCATGGAGAAGCGCATCTTTGTAGAAATGATTCGCTATACCTATGAACATGGTGGACAGGATTTCCTGATGGATGGTATCATCCGCCGGGCTGCTGAGTATAACATCTATGGCTATGAACATGATGGTTACGTGGCCCATGTGGATTCTACGGCGGCATACTATAAAGCCAATATGGATATCCTGCAGCCAGAGGTATGGGAGGAGCTCTTTATGGGGCAGCATCCCGTTTATACGAAGGTAAAGGATGAAGTGCCGGTCCAGTATAAGGAAACCGCCGATGTCAAGAATTCACTGATTGCCAATGGCTGCATTGTCCGCGGGGAAGTGGAGAACAGTATCCTGTTCCGCGGTGTCAAAGTGGCTGAGGGAGTCAAAATCAAAAATTCCATTATCATGCAGAAATGCGACATTCAAGAAGGTTCTCTAATTGAAAATGTCATCTGTGATAAAAATGTCATCATCACGGAGGAGAAGTGGCTCAAGGGAGCTGCTAACTACCCGCTGATTGTTACAAAAAATGTCGTAATTTGATAGGCAAAGTCAGCCGTTGTAACGAGGTACCATTGCTTATAACGGGCAGTGGGCTCGGACAACGGCTGTTCTTATTGTAAAAAACTTAAGGTATTTGTGGCTCAAGGCCAAAGGGGAGTGTTTTATTTGGCAAGAGAAAAGAAAGAAAAAAAACAGAAGGGATCAAAGAGCAAGGAGTTTGAAAAGCTTAAAGAGGGTCTTAAAGTTCGTTTTGTGAATACCGCTCATATCATGTGGGGGCGTGCCCTCAATGAACTGACGGAAAATGAAATTTATCAGACTGTGGCAGCAACAGCCAAACAGTATATTTCCGATAACTGGATCAAGACAAATCGCACCTATGAAGAGCGCGAGGAAAAGCAGGTTTATTATTTCTCCATTGAATTTTTGATGGGGCGTCTGTTGAAATCAAATCTGATTAATCTCGGTATTGAAGAAGCAGTTCGGGAGGTTTTGGAAGGATTTGACCTAAACTTATCCGAAGTCTTCGAGGAAGAGCCGGATGCCGGTCTCGGCAATGGCGGCTTGGGACGCCTGGCTGCCTGCTTCATCGACTCGATGGCAGCTCACCGACTGCCAGGACATGGCTGCAGCATCCGCTATCAGTATGGGTTGTTTGAACAGAAAATCATCAATGGCAACCAGATTGAGATTCCGGATAACTGGCTGAAAAATGGGTTTGCCTGGGAGTATCGCAAACCAGATAAGGCTGTTGATGTAAAATTTGGCGGCAATGCCTACATGAAGGAAATGCCGGACGGCAGCCTCAAACTAGTTCATGAGCATGCGCGGACGGTAATGGCAGTTCCGTATGATGTGCCAATTGTAGGCTATCACAACAATACGGTCAATACGCTGCGCCTTTGGAATGCAGAAGTCAATCGCGATTTTTCGGATTATGGCATGCTGACCCAGGAACAGATGCGGCAAAAAAATGAATATCGCCTGTTCGTGGAAAGCATTACGCGTTATCTGTATCCGGATGATAGTACCTATGAAGGCCGTCGCATGCGCTTGATACAGGAGTACTTTATGACTTCGGCTGGCGTACAGAGCATCGTCCGCCACTTTAAGAAGACGGGCATGAATCTGCATGATTTTGCCCAGAAGATTGCTATCCATATCAACGATACGCATCCGGCTGTGGCAGTGGCAGAACTTATGCGCATCCTGGTGGATGAAGAGGGCTTTGAGTGGAATGAGGCTTGGGCAATCACGAAGAACACCATTGCCTATACCAATCATACGATTATGCCGGAGGCCTTGGAGACGTGGCCTGTAGATATGTTCCGGGAACTTTTGCCACGCATTTATATGATTATTGATGAAATAAACCGCCGTCATCTTTTGGAAGTACGGGCCCGTTACCCGCGTAACGAAGGCAAGGTCCATGCCCTTTCCATTATCCAGGATGGATTGGTCCATATGGCCAGACTTTCCATTGTAGGCGGTCATAGTGTCAATGGCGTTGCCAAAATCCATTCGGATATTTTGAAGGATACGACATTGCGGGATTTCTATGAGTACAATCCGAAGATGTTCAACAATAAGACGAACGGCATCACCCATCGCCGGTGGCTCATGGGGGCTAATCCAGAGCTGGCGGATCTCATCGATGCGACTATCGGCAGCCGCCGCTGGCATCGTCATCCGGAACAGCTGGATTTGCTCAATGATTATGTGGAAGACAAACCTTTTCTGGCGGAACTTGGCAAGATCAAACACCTCCGCAAAGAGGCTTTGGCAAAATACATCAAAGAGCACAATGGCATTGAGGTCAACCCGGATTCCATTTTCGATATCCAGGTTAAACGCATCCATTCCTATAAGCGCCAGCTTATGAATATCATGCACATCATGTATCAGTATCACAAGCTCAAGACGGATAAGAGCTTTGATATGCTGCCGACTACGTATATTTTTGGCGGTAAGGCAGCACCAGGATACTATATCGCTAAAGAGACGATTCGCCTGATCCTGGCTGTGGCAGATAAGGTCAACAACGATAAGTCCATCAAGGGGAAAATCAAGATTGTCTTTATTGAAAACTTTGGCGTATCGATTGGTGAGATCGTCTATCCGGCCGCTGATGTCAGCGAGCAGATTTCCACTGCTTCGAAGGAAGCTTCGGGGACTGGCAATATGAAATTCATGATGAATGGTGCTATTACCCTGGGAACCCTTGACGGGGCAAATGTCGAAATCCGTGAGGCAGTAGGCGGCGATGAGCACTGTGTAATTTTTGGCCTGCGGGCGGAAGAGGTATTGAACTATTACGCAACGGGAACTTATTCTGCTTGGGATGAGTACAATACCAATGAAAATGTCCGTATCGTTGTGAACCAGCTGACGGATGGGACTTATGGTGATTTCCGTTCGCTTTATGAATATCTCGTCCATGCAAACGATGAGTTCTTTATCATGAAGGACTTCAATGCCTATGCTGCGGCTCATGTGGAAATCATGAAGCGGTATCAGGATCGTTTCCATTGGCTTAAATCATCGGCTATGAATATTGCCAATTCCGGATGCTTCTCGTCTGACCGGACTATCGACGAGTATGCAAATCAAATCTGGCAGGTAAAACCTGTCATGATTCCATAAGGAGCTGGATTATTGATGGCAGGCGAGTGGGATTCGCCTGCCTATCAATGGATATAACAGGGGGGGGGATTAATTTGAAAACATCAGATCTTAGTGAATTTGACCGATATTTATTCCATCAGGGAACAAACTATCATGCCTATGAGATGCTTGGAGCTCATTTCGTGGAGGAAAATGGCAAAAAGGGCGTACGGTTTGCGGTTTGGGCACCCCATGCCAAATCCATCACGGTGGTTGGTGATTTCAACAACTGGGATGACCGGGTAAATCCGATGACCCGTTTGGATGATGGGGAGATTTGGTCGGTATTTTTGGAAAACATTCCTGAAGGGGCACTTTACAAATATGCGATCGAACCCCAGTGGGGGGGACCTCGCATCTTGAAGGCTGACCCCTATGGATTCTACGCGGAAAAGAAACCGAATACGGCTTCTCGGGTCTATGATATGAGTCGCTATGAATGGAAGGATAATGCCTGGGCGGAGCAGAAACGCCGGGAATCCTCCTATGAGCGGCCGATGCTTACCTATGAGGTTCATGCTGGTTCTTGGCGGCGCAATGCCGATGGGGAGTATCTGTCGTATCGCGAGCTGGCCGACCAGCTCGTTGACTACGTTCGGGACATGAACTATACTCATATTGAGTTTATGCCGCTTTGCGAACATCCTTTTGATGGTTCTTGGGGCTATCAGGCAACGGGGTATTATGCGGTGACCAGTCGCTATGGCACGCCGGATGATTTCCGTTATCTGGTTGACCGGGCGCATGCGAATGGCATCGGCGTTATCATGGATTGGGTACCGGGACATTTCTGCAAGGATGAACAGGGACTCCGCCATTTTGATGGTCAGACTCTCTATGAATCGGATAATGAGACTCGTGCCGAGAACTGGGAGTGGGGAACCACGAACTTCGATTACGGCCGTACGGAGGTTCAGAGTTTCTTGATTTCCAATGCCATGTTCTGGTTCGAGGAATTCCATATTGATGGGTTGCGCATTGATGCGGTAGCGAATATGCTCTACCTTAATTATGGACGCAAAGACGGTGAGTGGCAGCCCAACAAGTATGGGGATACAGGTAATCTGGAGGCTATGGATTTTTTGAAGAAGCTCAATGAGGCTATCTTCCAGTACCATCCACAGGCGTTGATGATTGCTGAGGAGTCAACGGCCTGGCCGTTGATTTCCAAGCCAGTCTATATGGGTGGTATGGGCTTTAATTACAAGTGGAATATGGGCTGGATGAATGATATGCTCAAATATATGAGCTTGGATCCAATCTATCGTAAGTGGAATCACGATAAGGTTACGTTCTCGTTCATGTATGCCTTTTCGGAAAACTTTGTACTGCCATTGTCCCATGATGAGGTCGTTCATGGCAAGTGCTCGCTTATCAGCAAGATGCCTGGCGATTATTGGCAAAAGTTTGCTGGCTTGCGTTCCTTCTTTGGCTATTGGATGGCTCATCCTGGTAAGAAGTTGCTGTTCATGGGAGGCGAGTTCGGTCAGTTCATCGAGTGGAATTACGATGATAGTCTGGATTGGCATCTGGTGGAACAGTATGAGATGCATACAAAGATGAAGGAATATTCCAAGGCGCTCAATAAATTCTATTGTGACCATAAGGCTTTTTGGCAGGTGGATTTCGATTGGAATGGTTTCCAATGGATTGACTGCAACGATAATGAGAATAGCATTGTATCCTTTATCCGCAAGGCAGACGACAGCAACGACTTCATCATTGCCATCTGCAACTTCACGCCAGAGGTTCGCCATAATTACCGGATTGGTGTTCCTTCCAAGGGAAATTATGTGGAGGTATTCAATTCGGATGATGAGGCCTTTGGCGGCAGCGGTGTCAAGAATGCCAATGAAATTGCTTCGGTGGATATTCCCTGGCATAACCGGGAACAGTCCATTACGCTTACTATCCCGCCGTTGGCAACTATCTATCTGCGTTTAAACGGTCAGACTGGTGCAGGAACGTCTTTTTCTGAAGCTTCGGCGGAAGTAGACGCCAGAGGCCATGAGGAAAAAGAATCTGCCGATAAGGCAGAAGCCGCTGAAGTAAAGGCCACGGCTAAGCGCCGTGGCCGTCCGAAAAAGACAGAGGCAGAAAAGAAGGAACCAGCCAAGAAAACAGTGGCGAAGAAAACGACCCGTAAGACCACTGCCCAAGTGACGGCGGCGAAAGTGGAACAGTCTAAGGAAGAAACGAAGAAAGAAGAAAAGCCCAAGAAAGCTGCGGCTAAGAAAGCTTCTACTGCCAAAACGGCCACGAAAAAAACGACAGCAGCTAAAAAAGATTCTGGATCTGCTGCCGCTAAGAAAGCAACTACCCCTAAGAAGGCAACAAAAAAATCTGCTGCTGTTACGACGGCAGCCCGTAAGAAAACGGTGAAGAAAAAAGCTGTTGCCGTCGGCGATGAATAAGGAGGATATGGGTATGAAAGTTCTTTATGTAGCATCGGAAGTAGTGCCTTTTGCCAAAACGGGAGGATTGGCTGATGTAGCAGGTTCTCTTCCTCAGGCATTGAAAGAGGAGAATGTAGATATCCGTGTCATCATGCCGAAATTTGGCAAGATTGACCCGAAATATACCAACGCTATGGAGCACGTTTATGACGGGGAATTGGATGTAGCTTGGCGCAAAAAGTATGTGGGGTTGGATAAATACGAAAAGGACGGGATTACTTATTATTTCGTCGATAACCAGGAATATTTCGGTCGTGAGGGCTTCTATGGTTATGACGATGATGCAGAGCGTTTTTCTTTCTTCTGCCGTGCAGTCTTGAATTTACTGCCGGTTATGGATTTCTGGCCGGAGGTCATCCATACCAACGATTGGCATGCGGGGCTGGTAAATGTCCTGTTGAAACTTGAGCACATGGATGATGAGCGTTATCGCGACATCCGTACACTCTATACGATTCATAATCTCAAATATCAGGGGGTGTTCCCGAAAGAGGTTATGAGCGATGTCTTGGGGATTGACTGGAAGTATTTCAATAATGGAGATTTGGAATTTTATGATGCCGTTAACTTCATGAAGGGTGGTATCATTTATGCCGATTATATCTCCACCGTCAGTAAGACGTATGCCCAGGAGATTCAGTACGGATACTTTGGTGAGCACTTAGATGGCCTGCTCCGCAGCCGCCAGGATACCCTGTTCGGCATTGTGAACGGCTTGGATTATAATGTTTACAATCCGGCTACAGATACGAATTTGTTTGAGACTTATGACATCGACAGTCGTGACCGCAAGGCCGACAATAAGACGGAATTGCAGAACCTTCTGGGATTGCCGAACAACCGCCGGACACCGATGGTGGCACTGGTTTCGCGTCTCGTTGCGGCTAAGGGGCTTGACCTCATCGTCCGCATGATGGATGAAATCCTGCAGCATGAGGATATTCAGTTCGTTATGCTTGGAACTGGCGATAGAGAATATGAAGAGTGGTTCAAAGGGCTGGAGTGGCGTTTCCCCAACAAGGTTTCGGCCAATATTAAGTTCTCTAATGAATTAGCGCAGCGCATGTATGCGGCAGCGGATATTTTCCTGATGCCGTCGGATTACGAGCCCTGTGGTATTGGCCAGTTGATTGCCTTGCGTTATGGTGCTGTTCCTGTCGTCCGCGAGATTGGCGGACTTAAGGATACGGTCCAGCAGTATGATAAGTATACGAATGAGGGCAATGGCTTTGTCTTTGGAGATTACAATGCCCATGAAATGATGTATGCGTTAAAGCGTGCGCTTAGTGCCTACGAGAATTTCGAAGAGTGGCAGCATATTGTGGCAAATGCGATGAATACAGATTACAGTTGGAAAAATTCTGCTAGGGAATACAAGGAACTGTATCAGAAACTGTTAGAGGAATAAAAAGCAAGATAGGGCGGCAATGAAATTGCCGCCTTTTATGCAAGAAAAAGGAGCAGAGGAGGGGATTTTATGCTGGAAAGAAATGAGGTTGAGCATAATTCTCGAAATGTCTATTTTCGTTCCCAGGTTGGAGCAGCAGAGGCTGGTTCTAAAATAAAACTCGGTATTCGTTTGCGAACTTGCCAGTCCATCCAGAGTGTTCTTATGCGGGGATGGCATGACCGGTTCGGGGAAAAACTCTTTACGCTTACCACTAAGAATGAATGGTCCAGTGAGGAAAAGTTCTATTCCATCACATTGGATTTGCCGGAAAAAGGCTGCCTGCTTTGGTATTATTTCATCATCACAACCGCGGAAGGCACTTGTTACTACGGAAATAATCCGGAACAGCTTGGTGGTTTAGGGGAAGTATATGACCATGTTCCGCCTTCGTTCCAGATTACGGTATATAATAAGGGCGCCAAAACACCGGACTGGTTCAAACACAGCGTGATGTATCAAATTTTCCCCGACCGGTTCAATCGGCAGGGAGAACGGATTATTCCTAAAAAGGGCGCCGTATATCATGCGGATTGGTCAGATGATCCCTGTTATTATAAAGATCCTGATACGAAAGAGATTGTAGCGTATGATTTTTTTGGCGGCAATCTGCAGGGAATCCGGGAGAAACTCAGCTATTTGAAAAAACTGGGGATTTCGGTTATCTATCTCAATCCGGTCTTTGAGTCTGAAAGCAATCATCATTATGATACTGGTGACTATCATAAAATCGATCCGATTCTCGGGACGAGAGAGGATTTTCGTGAATTGGTCCAGGCAGCGAAGGAGCAGGGGATACGGATAATCCTCGACGGTGTCTTCAGTCATACGGGTAGCAACAGCCGCTATTTCAATCGGGCGGGGGACTATGATACTGTGGGTGCATTCCAGTCCAAGGAATCTCCCTACTACGAATGGTATAGCTTCCGCAATTTTCCCTATGAATACGATAGCTGGTGGAATTTCAACACCCTGCCGAATGTCAATGAGACGACCCCTTCCTACATGGATTTCATCATTTACGATGAGGACAGTGTGCTTCACCATTGGATGAAGGAGGGAATCGCCGGCTGGCGTCTCGATGTCATTGATGAACTGCCGGAGCCCTTTTCCCAGGCTTTTTATGCGGAACTGAAAAAGACGAATCCTGAGGCCGTCATGATTGGTGAGGTCTGGGAGGATGCCTCGCATAAGATTGCTTATGGAACGCCGCGGGAGTATCTTTGCGGTCAGGAAATGGATTCGGCGATGAACTATCCATTCCGGGATATCCTGTTTGATTTCTTGCTGTATCGAAATGATGGGCGGCAGGCAATGCGGCGGTTTGAGAGCTTGCGGGAGAATTATCCCAAGGAAAATTTCTATTCCATGATGAACCTTATCGGCAGCCATGATGTTCAGCGGGCCATAACGATCCTGGGGGAGGCAGCTTATTACGATGGTATGCCGGCCGCAGAGCAGTCGCGGTCAAGGCTGGACAAGGATCAGTATAATCTTGGGGTAGAACGGCTGATGATGGCTTCACTTTGGCAGATGACTTATCCAGGGGTTCCCTGTGTCTACTATGGTGATGAAATCGGCATGCAGGGATTTAAAGATCCATATAATCGCCGGCCGTATCCTTGGGGGAAGGGAGATCCTTATCTGAACCATTGGTATGAGAAAATCATTGCCCTGCGCAATGAACATCCGGCGCTGCAGACTGGTGCGCTGCTGCCACTCCTGGCAGAAGGGGATTGTATCGCCTATGCCCGGGTCATCCGCGGCGGCAAGGATGTGTTCGGACAAGAAGAAAAAGATGAAGCCTTCCTGGCTGCCTTTAACCGAAGCCGGACGGAAACCCATACCCTGGAAATGGATGTCAGCGATTTCGCAGAGGGGTATTTTGTCGATGCGCTGGGGAGTGATGATGTGTATGAGGTCACCCGCGGCAAAGTGGAGTTAAGGCTTGAGCCGCTGACCGGGGTCCTGCTCCAGCATAAGCGGGCTCCCCGAGCCTATAAGCGTCAGGCAGGCATATTGCTTCATCCCACTTCACTGCCGTCTAAATATGGAATCGGGGATCTGGGTAAAGAAGCGTACAAATTCGTTGATTTTCTCAAGGACGCTGGGCAAAAGGTCTGGCAAATTCTCCCCTTGGGGCCTGTGGATAACGTGGGATATTCCCCTTACCAGTCGAGCTCGGCTTTCGCCGGGAATCCCTTGCTGATTGATTTGAACGAATTGATTGAGAAGAAGTGGTTAACGGCAGCTGAGGCCAGGGTGCCTAATGTGAGCAATTCCCCTTTTATCGATTTTGAATGGGTCCAGCATTTCAAGCAGAAATGTTTCAAAAAGGCTTGGACGAAATTCCAGCATACGATGGATAAAAATGAAGAGTATCAGGAATTTTGCCGGAAAGAAGCGGATTGGCTGGAGGATTTTTCGTTATTCCAGGCAGCTAAGCGGGAATACAAGGGGAAGGAGTGGAGCAAGTGGCCGGAACCCATCCGGGGGCGTGATCCCAAGGCGTTGGCCGAACTTAGAAAACGTTTGGCCGATTCTGTGGGGATGGTGAAGTTTGAGCAATATCTATTTGCCCAACAGTGGCAACGGCTTCATGATTATGCGAAATCCCAGGGAATCCAGATCATGGGGGACATGCCGATATTCTTGGCGGGGGACAGTGCAGATGTCTGGGCGAACCAGAAACTTTTTGATCTTCGGGAAGATGGCACGGCCAATACAGTGGCCGGAGTCCCGCCGGATTACTTTAGTGCAACGGGACAGCTTTGGGGCAATCCCCAGTACGATTGGCAGGCGATGAAGGCGGATAATTACAGTTGGTGGAAAAAACGCTTTCATAAGCTGTTCGAGATGGTGGATATCGTCCGCATCGATCATTTCCGTGGATTTGAGTCCTTTTGGGAAGTGGATGGAAAGGCGTCAACTGCCATCAATGGCCGCTGGGTCAAGGGGCCAGGGAAGCCATTTTTTGATGAGATTCGCCGGGAATTTGGTGACAAGTTCCGTATTGTAGCCGAGGATTTGGGAATCATCACTAATGAGGTGGAACAGCTTCGCGATGTCTGCGGGTTCCCTGGAATGAAAGTACTGCATTTCTGCTTGCATTTCAATGAGCAGGGGCGGCTTGGCTGTGTGGTCCCCGAGAACAGCGTGGTATACACGGGAACGCATGATAACAATACGACGGTTGGCTGGTACAATCAAGATATTGATGAATCCGTGCGGGCCGCAGTGGCAGGCTTGCTGCATGCCAAGGCTGACCGGCCGCAGGATGTGGCTGCCGGGCTTATCGCTTTTGCGTATGCGTCAAATGCCCGCTTGGCAATTGTTCCGATGCAGGATATCCTGCATCTGGATGAGCGCAGCCGGATGAATACACCGGGAACGGTGGGGTTGAATTGGAAATGGCGGCTGAAAGCGGATTACATGTTGCTGATTGAGCCAGAAGAATTAAAACGCCTTGGCGAAAAATACGAGCGTTAATTTTTGCCGATAGGCATAAAACAGCCCCGCATAAGCTTGGAAAATGTCCAGCTTATGCGGGGCTGTTTATGTTCAAAATCGGTTATTTGGGGTTGTACTCCGTAATCGTAAGTTCCGGATGCTCATTGAGATTGATGATTTCATCAGGAGAAATGCTAACAACCGGATGTGCGGCAAAGTCATTGGGATAGGCCGCAATAGTACCCTTTTCGCCATTGTTCAACGTGACCCGCGAACCAAGGAAAGCATCCTTGATATGGGTGAGCACTGGAACGCAGACGGTAGGATCTAATGAGGTGAACATGCTTTCCGTAATCAGTGCAATGGCCGAAAACGGAGTCTGTTTTACGTAGCCTTCACGCTCGGTGGTGATATTGTCGTAGATATCGGCAATCATGATGATACGCGCGTATTCGTGGATGTCGGCTCCCATGCAGTTGAAGGGGAAGCCGGTCCCATCCATCCGCTCATGGTGCTGCATGGCAGCGAGCTTTACGCCATCGGAAAGACCAGTCTGGGCATTCAAGATATGATGGCCGTCGACCGTATGCTTGATATAGGCCTCATAATCTTCGCCCCGCAGGTTGTTGACATTTTTATCCAGCAGGCGCTGCGGGAATTTCGTTTTGCCGATGTCATGAAGAAATCCAGCTAACATAATATCTCTGCGCTTAGCGCGGTCGAAATGCATCCATTTTGCAATGACGCCAGACAGGATGGAAACGCGCAGCGAATGGTTGTA
>CALYVJ010000029.1 GCA_945494195.1 uncultured Selenomonas sp.
AAAATAGCGAGGAATATTGACTTTTTGAGAGGGGTTCGCTAAAATTATTTGATAGAGTCAACAAGATTGACAGGGATTTTGGAAGGGAATCTTTTTAGGGAGGAATAATTATGGATGATTATGTAAATGTTGGCCGCTGGTTCTCGATTCTGCATCGCCGTTCGCAGCTTTTTATCGTCGAGGCCTGCCAGAGTTTACATCTTACATTCTCCGAATACATTATGCTTATCCGCATTTTTGACAACGAGGGGGCGAAACAGGATGAGCTGGCGAATATGCTTTATTTGGATAAAGCGGTGGTCACGCGTACCGTAAATCTGTTGCAGGAGAAGGGGTTTATCTATCGGGAAGTGGACCCTGCAGACCGCCGGGTCAAGCATATTTTCCTCACGGACTACGGCCGTGAGCAGCACCAGTTTCTGCGCAATATCATTCAGGGCTGGATTGATTATCTGGTTCGCGATATGAAGCAGGACGATATCCAGCATTTGTTCAACGGGTTTAACGAGCTGGTTACGAAGGCCTGTGAGGCTGACCTCGTGAAACTCGCGCGAAATTTGCCTTCAGGAGGCGACGTTCATGAAAAAATATAAGCTGAGTTTTTTGGCTTGCTTTTTGGCGGTTGTGTGTCTTTTGGCCGTTGGCTGCGGCAGTAAGGATACTAAGACAGTGAAAGCACCGCTGGTAAAAACACAGCAGGTTGGCAGTGGCTCACTCAATGACAGCAGTTCCTATTCGGGAACCGTGCGCGGACGCTATGAAACGAATATGTCGTTTCAAGTGGGCGGCCAGATTTTGAGCCGCAATGTGCAGGTCGGTTCGCCGGTTCGTGCCGGGGATGTACTAATGGTCATCGACAGCCGTGATGTGGTGCAAAAGGCCAATCAGGGCGATGCGCAGGTGGCTTCGGCCCGGGCAAATCTCGACCTTGCCCAGCGCAATCTGGCTCGTTACAGCCAGCTGTATCAGGAAAACGCGGTAGCCGCAGCAACCCTTGACCAGTATCAGGCCAGCTATGATTCGGCGTTTGCGTCTTATCAGAATGCGCTGGCGCAGGCGGCACAGGGGCATAATGCCATGGGCTATACGAACCTCACGGCAGGTGCCAATGGTGTCGTATCAGCTATCCATGTGGAGGAGGGCCAGGTCGTGGGCGCTGGCCAGACCGTGCTGACGCTCGTCCAGACCAATGAACTGGAGATTGAAATCAATGTGCCGGAGAACCGCGTGGCGGATATTGCGGCTGGCATGCCGGTAATCGTGAATTTCTGGGCACTCCACGATAAGGCGGATGGTATCGTCCGCGAAGTGGCGCCTATGGCAGATAATGCTGCCCGTACCTATCGGGTTCGCGTTTCGGTGCCGAAACCGCCGACCGGGATGCAGCTCGGCATGACGGCTAATGTATCGTTTGCATCACAGGAAAGCGCTGGGGATACAGGTGCCGGTTCGGCTGTCCTGCCGCTGTCGGCCATCTACCAGGATGGCGATACACCGCAAGTCTGGGTGGTCGGTGAGGATAATACGGTCAGCCTGAAAGCCGTTTCGGTTGAGGATTTTGGCGATAATCAGGTGTTGGTTTATGGACTGGATGCCACGGATGTGGTAGTTACTGCCGGAGTCCATAAGCTTCATGAAGGGCAGTCTGTTCGGACGGAGGCTGACTCATGACGAATCTTACGGAAATATCCCTGAAGCATCGGACGTTGGTCTGGTACTTCATTATCGTGACTGCAATCGGCGGCTTGTTTGCTTACTTTGAGCTCGGCCGCATGGAAGACCCGCAGTTTACCATTCGCGAAATGGTCATATCGGCGGCCTGGCCTGGTGCTACGGCCGAAGAAATGCAGAATCAGGTAACCGATAAGCTGGAAAAGCGGCTTCAGGATACCCCGGGGCTCGATTATATCAATAGTGAGACCCGTGAGGGGCAGACGGTTATCTATGTCGCGCTAAGGGACGATCTGCCCAAGGAGCAGATTCGGCCAACGTGGCGCGATGTCCGCAATTTCTGTGAGGATATCAAGCCCGATTTGCCGGACGGCGTTTATGGCCCATACTATAACGATCGTTTTGATGATGTGTATGGTTCGATTTATGCGGTCATTGGTGATGGCTATAACTATGAGGAAATGCGTGAGTACGCAGAAAAGATCCGCCGGATACTTCTCAATGTTCCGAGTGTGCAGAAAGTAGAGCTTATTGGCGTCCAGCCGGAAAAGGTCTATGTAGAAATCCAGAAGGATAAATTGGCTGAGCTCGGCATCAGTCCGCAGGTCATCGCCAATGCGCTTAAGACTCAGAATGAGATGACAGCTTCTGGTGAAGTGGAGACAGAGTCCAACAATGTTTATCTGCGTGTCAGTGGCATGTTTGAAGATGTTGATGCGATTCGTGAAATGCCGATCAATGCGGACGGCAAGGTATTCCGTCTGGGGGATATCGCTAAGGTGGAGCGCCGCTTTGTCGATCCGGCCAAGCCGAAGATGTTCTATAATGGGGAGCCGGCTGTTGGCATAGCGGTATCGATGGAAAATGGCGGCAATATCCTGCAGCTTGGCGAAGACCTCAAGTCGAAAATCGCGGAGATCCAGCAGGAGGTCCCCGTGGGCATCGATGTCCATCAGGTTTCGGATCAGCCGAAGGTCGTAGATCAGTCCATTTATGAGTTCGTCAAGACGCTGGTCGAAGCCATCGTGATTGTTTTGGCCGTCAGCTTCCTGTCACTGGGAGTCCGTACCGGTATGGTGGTGGCGGGGTGCATCCCGCTCGTACTTTGTGCGGTGTTCCTCGTCATGTATGCGTTGAATATCGATTTGCACAAGGTCTCGCTAGGGGCGCTTATCATTTCCCTGGGCCTTTTGGTTGACGATGCAATCATCGCGGTTGAGATGATGAGCGTCAAGCTCGAGATGGGGCTCAATCGGTTTGAAGCGGCCTGTTACGCATTCCGGGCAACGGCAAAACCGATGCTGACTGGTACGCTTATCACTTGTTCCGGATTCATTCCGGTGGCGTTTTCCAAGGGCATGGCCAGTGAGTTCTGTCAGGCGCTTTTCCCAGTCATTGGTGCCGCGCTTTTGATTTCGTGGCTGGTTTCGGTCATGGTGGCACCGCTTTTCGGCTACCATCTGATCCGCGTTACGGTCAAGAAGGATGATGCGGGCAGGATCGACCCCTATCAGAGCCGGTTTTATACGGTGTTCCGTCAGGTACTCATCTGGTTCCTGAACCATCGGAAAGGGGTGCTTATGGCAACGGTGGTTTTGTTTGTTGTCTCAGTTGGCATGATGGATTTCATCAAGCAGGAATTTTTCCCGGCTTCTACCCGTCCGGAAATACTGGTTGAGATGAAACTGCCGGAGGGTTCTTCGATGGCGGCAAGCCAGGATGCCTGTGACCGCATGTCGTCCTGGCTGCAGGATCGGCAGGAGCTTTTGGATAATTATTCCTACTATGTGGGTTGCTATGCGCCAAGGTTCGTATTGACGGTCGACCCGAAGGCCGATGCGGATAATGCCGCGCAATTTGTCATTGTGGCTAAGGATACGGAAGCGCGGGAAAAGCTCACCGAGGAACTCAATCAGGCTTTTGATGAGGAATTTTCGGATATTCGCATGAAACTCCAGTTTATACAGACGGGGCCGCCGGCTGATTATCCGGTGATGCTTCGGGTAACAGGCTATACGACGGAACAGACGAAGGAGATAGCGAAAAAGGTTAAAGATATTGTGGCCGAGGACGCCAATAACTATAATGTCAATATGTCATGGGGAACCAAGAGTACGGTTATGCATTTAGCGTTGGATCAGGATAAGCTGCGTTCTTTGGGAATTTCCAGTCAGGCAGTATCGCAGCAGATTTATACGGCGGTGTCGGGGGTTACGGCTGCACAGTTCTATACTGGCGATCGTACCATCGATATTGCTTTGCGGCTGGCGGAGGAAGATCGCCATGATTTGGCGAAGATGAAGAGTCTGCCGATTTATCTCGGGCAGGCGGGCTATGTACCGCTGGAACAGATTGCCAAGATTTCCTATGATGCGGAAGATGGTTTCATTGCGCGCCGCAATCTGATGCCGACAATCATGGTTCAGGCAGATGTCCATAGCGGTACGGCTAATGATGCAACGGAAAAGGCCTATGAGGCGACGAAGACACTCCGTGACAATCTGCCGTTTGGGTGTAAGATTGAACCGGCCGGGGCGTTGGAGGATAGCGATGAGAGCATCGATTTCCTGCTCAAGCCGGTTCCCGTAATGGTTTTCATCATTATGACGCTTTTGATGTTCCAACTCAGCAGCGCGAAACAGATGCTTTTAACCGTACTTACGGCACCACTGGGACTCATTGGTGTGTCCTGGGGGATGCTGCTCACGGGGACTGCTATGGGGTTCGTGGCCGAGCTGGGAATCCTGGCACTTTTCGGGATGATCATCCGCAATTCGGTCATCCTGATTGACCAGATCCAAAAACATTTGGCGGATGGCGAGACGCCTTGGGATGCCGTAATCGATTCGGCTATCCTGCGATTCCGTCCCATCATGCTGACGGCAGCCGCGGCCATCCTCGGCATGCTGCCGCTGATGGCTAGTACGTTCTGGGGGCCGATGGCGGTGGCTATCGCCAGCGGCCTGCTGGTGGCGACCGTCCTGACGTTGTTGGTATTGCCGACAATGTATGCCGTGGCGTATAAAGTACCCAAACGGTAAAAACAAGGCGTTACGACCGCTGCTGGCCGTCCAGCGGGAAGGTGGTTGTTCCTTGAAAGCTGGGCAGCAGCTTTAACGACTGCTGGGGGCAGTTGCCCGTGCAGAGGCCGCAGGCGGTGCATTCAAGCCGCAGTTATCGCATTCTTCTGCGTTAATCTGCCGGTTGTGTATGGCTTGATGGGGGCAGATGGTTTCGCAGCGGCTGCAGGTTACGTTGGTATAGTGAAACAGGCAGCGGTTCAGGTCGATTTCGCGCTTGGCCATGGTTTTAGCCACCTTTCATCAATTAGTATACGATGCCATTATACCCCCTTTGTTTATTTTTTGCCAAAGCTGTATTGCTGGCGGTTGGCGTCGTCTTTTACAAAAAAGTCAAGAATGATATGATACAGATGCCATGCCTTCTGCAGCTAAAGGGCATTAACCAAGTCTTTGAATGTGCTGCTGCCCGTTTCGTTTGGGAATGGGCATTTTTTATGTTATAATAAGTTCTATGAATGGGGGAATCGGCGATGCGCTTGGAAGAAATCATCAACCATCATAGGAAAGATTTGAATGAGACGGACATGGTTGTCTGGAAGTATATTCTCCAGCATCGCAGGGAAGCCCGTCATATTTCGATTCATGAATTGGCAAGGGCTTGTGCGGTGTCGAGTACGACGATTGTCCGCTTTGCGCAAAAGCTGGGCTTTGATGGCTTTGGCGAACTCAAAGCCGTCATGAAGATGGAGGAACCGGCAAAATCCTTTTATCATGAGGATGTGTTACAGGATATGCAGGTCTTCTACAATCAGACCGGGGAAAAAATTTTTGCGCGCAACTTTGACAGTGCCAGCCGGCTGATTCGTGAGGCAAACCGCGTCTATGCCTTTGCTTCGGGGTACGTACAGAGCAATGTGGTACAGGAATTGAAGCGCCTTTTTTTCTACGACAATGTGCTGATTTACGAGATTCGGGGGGGTGAGGAGTTCCGTTCGGTAATACGCAATGCCACGAAGGATGATTTGTTTATTTTTGTCTCTTTATCGGGAGAGACTCCGGCTGTGGTGGATTTTGCCCGTCAGCTGCAGATTCGTGAACTGCCGCTTATTTCGATTACGAAACTTCATGACAACACCTTGGCCAGTCTGTCTACGGTCAATCTTTATGTTTCGCCTGCTCGTTTCCAGATTTATGATAACGATGATGAGCATACGGCGTTCCAGTCGATGATGCCGTATTTCATGCTGGTGGAAATCTGGTACGTCAAGTACCGGATTTACTGTGAACGTTTGGAACGGCGCTCGCTGGACACACCACGGGACCAGCAGGAATAAGGGCGTGTACCAAAGTACAGCAAATGTACCAAGGTACGGCGTGGGGGTAAAATGCCGAAAGGCCGCGAACCTATTGCGTTCGTGGCCTTTTTTTTGTATCCTTTGGTTACAAGATATCTTACAGGGTGTACAAGGCAGGATGCCAATACATCCGAAACGCTCGGTAATGATCCTTTTCTTGATTTTAGACAGATAAATGGGAGGGTATAAGAAATGTCCTTGAGTAAAGACCGCATCATGCAAGGGATGCAACGGTTTGGCGGCGCGATGTATGCGCCGGTCATTCTGTTCGCATTCTTCGGTATCATGGTAGCTGTTTCTATCGTTTGCAAGAACGAGGGACTGCTCGGCAGCCTGGCTGCAAAAGGAACTCTTTGGTATGACTTCTGGTTTGTGGTGGAGCAGGGGGCCTGGACGGTGTTTTCCCAGATGCCAATCCTCTTCGCCATCGCGGTGCCGATTGGTTTTGCGAAGAAAGAACCAGCACGTTGTGCGATGGAATCCTTCGTGATCTACATGATTTTCAACTATTTCATTTCTGGTATCTTGACGCTAAACGGTGCGTTCTTCGGGGTGGATTACAGCCAGAACGCTGGCGCTGGTACAGGGCTGGCTATGATCGCCAACATCAAGACGCTCGATATGGGCATGCTCGGAGCTATCTTTATCGCTTGTGTGACGGCTTGGCTCCATAATCGTTTCTATGATACGGATATCCCGGATTGGCTCGGAATCTTCAAGGGACCGGCCTTTGTCGTAGCCGTTGGTTTTGCGGTGATGCTTCCGTTGTCGCTCCTCTTCTGTGTCGTTTGGCCGGCTATCCAGCATGGTATCATGAACTTCCAGGATTTCCTGAAGTCCAGCGGTATCGTCGGTGTTTGGGCTTACACCTTCTCGGAACGTATCCTGCTGCCGGCAGGCTTGCATCACTTTATTTATCTGCCGTTTATCTTTGGCCCGGCTGTCTGCGATGGCGGTATCCAGCAGTATTGGCTCCAGCATCTCAATGATTTTGCTACCAGTGCCCAGAGCCTCAAGGAAATGTTCCCGGAGGGCGGTTTTGCCCTGCATGGCAGTGCCAAGGTGTTCGGCCTGCCGGGCGCCGCACTGGCTATGTATATGTGCGCGAAACCGGAGAAGAAAAAGAAAACGGCTGCGCTTTTGATTCCGGCAACAATTACGGCTGTTCTTTGCGGCATCACGGAACCGCTGGAATTTACGTTTCTGTTTGTGGCTCCGCTGCTTTATCTGGTTCATTCGCTGCTGGCAGCAACGCTTTCGGCAACGCTCTACTTCTTTGGCTTGGCCGGCAACTTTGGCGGCGGCCTCATTGATTGTTTCGTACAGAACTGGATTCCGCTGTTCGCGTATCATTCGGGCACGTACATCATGCAGATTGGCATTGGCCTCTGCTTCACGGCAATTTACTTCCTCGTCTTCCGCTTTATAATTCTGAAGTTCGACTATGCAACGCCGGGACGTACGGCGGATGATGTGGAGGATAAACTCTTCTCCAAAGATGAGTACAAAGCGAAAAAAGAAATGGAAGATATGGGCCTTGCTGGCAATGCCTTGGCCATTAAAGCTAAGGTGTTCCTGGATTGCCTGGGCGGTCCGAAAAACATCAAGGAAGTTACCAACTGCGCTACGCGCTTGCGCGTAACGGTGGCGGATGCCGATAAGGTAAAATCGGTATCGAAATTCACCAAGGCCGGAGCCTTTGGCCTCGTCAAGAATGGCTGTGCAATCCAGGTAATCGTAGGCCTTTCAGTGCCACAGGTACGCTGCTATTTTGATGCGTTGCTGAAGGGCGAGCCCATCACGGAGGAGGCTTGCGCAGCCAAAGAGGCAAAAAGTCAGCCCGTAATGCCCAGCCTGGCGATGAAACTGAATGCCTACATTTCGGGCGATCTCATCGATATGAGTGAGGTCAACGACGATATGTTTTCCCAGAAGATGATGGGCGATGGCGTGGCCATCGAACCAGCTGGGGATACGGTTGTTGCGCCGGCTGATGCGGAAGTCACGATGGTCATGGAAGAAAGCCTGCACGCAATCGGCCTTCGCTTGGATAACGGTGCTGAGCTGTTGATTCACATCGGTATCGATACGGTAAAACTCAACGGCCGCGGCTTCCAGCTGCTCACGAAGCAGGGCGTGAAGGTCAAAGCCGGTGATCCGCTCATCAAGTTTGATCCGCAGGTAATCAAGGAGGCTGGCTATCAGACGACGGTTATCATGGCGGTTACGAACTCTAGCGATTATCCGCAGATGAAGAAACAGCCGAATCAGCAGGTTGTGGTTGATGAAACGCCAATCCTGACGTTTTAACCCCTAGGAAGGTATGAGATCATGAAAGATATGAAATGGTGGCAAAAGACGGTAGTATATCAGATCTATCCCAAAAGTTTTTTGGATACTACCGGCAGCGGCCAGGGCGACATCCCTGGCGTCACCAAACGGTTGGATTATTTGAAGACATTGGGGGTTGGAGCCGTATGGCTCACCCCGGTGTATTCATCGCCGATGGTAGACAATGGTTACGATATTGCCGATTACACCGCGATTGACCCATCCTATGGCACGATGGAGGATATGGAAGAGCTCATTGCTGAAGCAAAAAAGCGCGATATCCGCATTGTCATGGATCTGGTCTATAATCACACATCCGATAAACATCAATGGTTTGAAGAGTCAAAGTCCAGCCGGGACAACGCGAAGGCTGACTGGTATATCTGGCGGGATGCCAAGTCTGACGGTTCGGCACCAACTAACTGGCGCTCGATTTTTGGCGGCAGTGCCTGGACTTGGTGTGAGGAACGTCAGCAGTATTATCTGCACACTTTTGCGGAAGCCCAGCCAGACCTCAACTGGGAAAACCCGGCAGTCCGGCAGGCACTCTATGATGCTGCTAACTTTTGGCTCGACAAGGGCGTCGGCGGTTTCCGCATCGATGCGATTGTCTACATCAAAAAACCGCAGGAATTTATTGATGGTGACCCGGACGGTGCCGATGGCATGGTCAGCATCCACTCGATGATTGCCGATACGCCGGGAATCCTGGATTTCCTCCATGAGTTCCGCCGTGAGGTCTTCGATGGACATGATATCTTTACCGTGGCGGAAGCCAATGGCGTTGAGCCGGAGGAACTCAAGGACTGGGTCGGGGAGCAGGGAGCCTTTGATATGCTCTTCGAGTTCAGCCATACGAATCTGGAGTTTCCCGATGGTGAGCTTTGGTGTCACGCTACGGGCTGGAAGCCAGAACTCGTGAAAAAGCTCAAGGAGGCCCTTTCGGCCAGCCAGCAGGCTACGGCAGATAATGGCTGGTATCCGATTTTCTTCGAGAATCATGACCAGTTCCGCAGTGTGCGGCATTTCTTCCCCGATGATTCGGACCCGAAGATTACCTCCAAGATGATGGCGACGGTACTCTTTACGCTCCGGGGAACGCCCTTCATCTACGAAGGGCAGGAGCTGGGCATGGATAATGTGGCTTGGGATACGATTGAAGCCTATAACGATATTTCCTCCCATGGGCAGTATGAATTGGCCTTGAAGGAGGGAATGAGTGAGCGCGAAGCCTTGAAAGCCGTTCATCGGTACAGCCGGGATAATGCCCGTACCCCGATGCAGTGGACCAAGGGACGTCAGGCGGGATTCACCAAGGGGAAACCCTGGCTGCCGGTTCATGATGACTATCGGAGCTGCTGTGTGGAAAGCGAAGCCTTGGACGAAACCTCGACGCTGCTTTACTATCGCAAATTAGCCCGTATCCGGGCGGTGGGCGATGCAGCCGGAGTCCTGCAGCAGGGCGATTATACGGAGCTTTTAGCGGATAACCCCGATGTCTACGCGTTCCGCCGCCGTTTTGGCTGCCGGCAAACCGTGACGCTGGCAAACTTCAGTAGTTATGAAGTCGTTTATGATGCCCAGAAGGTAAACGATGCCGAGTTACTGATTTCCTCGCAGGAGGGAAGTGCCAAGGGCGTTTTGAGACCTTATGAAGCCGTTTGTTATTTGATGGAGACAGAGAAAGGAGGAGAGGCATAATGAAGATTGCCGCCAGTGATTACGATGGAACGTTGTTCCGCAATGAAGTGATTGCTAAGGCTGATGTGGAAGGGATTCGCCGCTGGCGGGCGGCTGGCAATAAGTTTGGCGTAGTCACCGGCCGTGACTACGGCATGCTGGCTCCGCAGCTGAAGTTTTATGGTATCGAATCGGACTACGCTGTCTGCAACAATGGTGGCCTTATCTGCCGGGCGGATGGCACGCTGCTTTGGCAGGGCGAGATTCCCCATCGGACCTTGGCGGAGATGGTTAAGGAGCCAGGTGTACGCCGCTCGTTTCATTTCGCTTTTTCCGCAGCCGATACGACGTATCTTTACCATGAGCGCGAAGGCTCGTGGATTTCGCGGGAAGCAAAGCAATGGGATTTCAAGATAAAGATGATCACGGAGCAGGACATCATGAGTCTGCCCCAGATCCATCAATTTTCCCTGGGCTATCCGGAGGCAGGTGAAGCTGCCGAGGTGGGCGAAATCCTCAACGCCCGCTATGGCGATGTGATTCATGCCTATCCGAACCGGTGCAGTCTCGACATTACGCCGAGGGGCATCAGCAAGGAACAGGGAATCCGCAAGATGTTAGAACTCATGGGTTGGGACTGCGCGGAGATTTGCACCATTGGTGATGAAATCAACGACCTGCCCATGATAGAAGCTTTCCATGGTTTTACTGTCGATACGGCCCGCGAGGCTATAAAAGCACGTGCCCAAAGGACGTATGCAGGTGTCGGCGCCATGCTGGAAGCGAATATTTAAATTCCCCCAGGAAACATAAACCCTATTTCCTCAATGGATGCCGCAACGCAATCCCCTTGCGATGTGGCATTCCCGATGACAACAGAATATGCCCAGCGGTATCATTCTGACATCATACATAAACAGATGAATATGTGTAGAGATTTTCATATCGGAACATGGACAGATACGGAAATCTCTTCTCATATAAAGTAAATTGTGAGAATGTTTAGCGGAAACAGATAATACTGATAAAGCTAAACAAAGGGAAAGGAAGTTTTTGGAAAATGCGACTCAACAAAAAAGCTTTGGCAATCCTCACGGGACTCACCCTCAGCGCAGGACTCGGCAGTACGGCTTTCGCAGCATCGGCGGACAGCTTCACCGATGTGCCGAAAGACCACTGGGCCTATCAGGCCCTCGACTACCTCGCCA